>CAJOGS010000050.1:0-1080 GCA_905234045.1 uncultured Selenomonadaceae bacterium
ATTTTATTTGTCTTGATTAAATACATATGGTTACCGCGTCTGACAGAGCAGCCTTGACTTTTTCTTTATCAGCTGGAGAGAAAAATGATTCGCCCGAAGCTATCAAATTGTACCACCAAAAAGCAATAAATTTTATAAAATCAGAAACGTGATTAAAAGATTTTTCCGCCGTCTCAAACGTTTCAGAAGAATTTCTACTCGTTATGATAAATTATAGATATTTTTATTTTCAATGATTGTTGATTCTTTAATGTGAACACGCCCTAGAGTTTGTTGAATAAGTTCAAAATTTGCTATAATGCCAACGGGTGAAAAAAATGCACAGATATGAAGTGAGCGAAGAACAGAGGGAAAAGATAAAAGAACTTTTACCACCGAAAAAGATCGGTAGACCATTTAAAAATATTCGTAATGCCTTCAATGGATAGAGCAAGTTGGCGTGATGTTCCGGAAAGCTACGGCAACCGGAATGCGATTTACAAATGTTTTGCAAATTGGTCTGATGCCGAAGTTTTTTAAATTATGAGTCGAGAAACCGACTTTGCTGAATTATCAATAGACAGCACCTATAAAACTTCAAAGATTCATATTGCTGTTGATGAGAGTGGAAAACCTCGTAAAATTATTTTGACCTCGGGGAACGTCAACGACTGAGATGTCGCTTACACTCTGCCGGATGACTTTAATCTATATGGCAAGGTGATAAAAATTTTATTGAAAATTGCTCAGCGGAGTAACGCTTTTTTTGGACACTTGAAATAACACCGACACTTGGCAACTCGCTACGATAAACTTGCATCGCGTTTTTTGTATTTCGTGTATCTTGGTTCAATTTTTTCTTGGCTTTAGTTATTCAACACTCTCTAGAAAATACCAACACGCCCTAATCAAAGTTCACGCACTAAAAAACCGCCGAGTTTTAAAAACTTGGCGGTTAGTTTTTTTGCTAAAAATTAAAGATCAGCCGACTTCTTCTTGTTTAGCGCGTTCCATAAGAATATCAATGAGTTTAATACCTGCTTCGGGAATGTTTGTACCGGGAGCGAAAATGGCAACTGCGCCGCTCTTGTACAAGTGATC
>CAJOGS010000050.1:1108-11186 GCA_905234045.1 uncultured Selenomonadaceae bacterium
TTTTGAGTTCTTCAACGAGTTCAGGCAAAAGTGTATTATGCCCCGCTGCAAGTGAGCTGAAACCTACCATATCGACATCGTTTTCAACGGCGTCTTGAGCAGTTTCGGCAGGAGTTTGGAAGAGAGGACCGACATCGACAGTCCAGCCCATATCAGCAAACGAAGTGGCAATAACTTTTTGTCCTCTGTCATGCCCGTCTTGACCGATTTTTGCGACAAAGATACGCGGGCGGTGACCTGTAAGTTTTTCAAATTCATCAGCTTTGGCGACTGCTTTTTCAATGGCGGTTTTGTTGCTGAATTCTGAAGAATAAACGCCGCTGATTGTGTGAATAACGGCTTGATAACGTCCGGAAACTTTTTCAACAGCGTCGGAAATTTCACCGAGTGAACAACGAACTCTTGCCGCCTCAACAGCACATTCAAGCAAGTTGCCGTTATCTCTGGATTCAGCCGCCTTTGTAATAGCCTCAAGTGCAGCGCGAACATCGTCTTCATTGCGTTCTGCGCGAAGTTTGTTAAGGCGTTCAACCTGTGCATTGCTAACGGCAGTATTGTCAACCGCCAGAATTTCAAGCGGATCTTCTTTGTCAAGGCGATATTTATTCAAGCCGACAATAGTTTCATTGTTGGAATCAATACGCGCTTGACGACGTGCCGCCGCCTCTTCAATACGCATTTTCGGCAAGCCTGTAGGAATAGCCTTAGCCATACCGCCGAGAGCCTCAATTTCTTGAATGTGCGCCCATGCACGACGGATAATTTCATTTGTCAAAGCCTCAACGTAGTAAGAACCGCCCCACGGATCAATAATCTTGCAGACAGAAGTTTCATCTTGAATGTAAAGCTGTGTATTTCTTGCGATACGTGCGCTGAAGTCTGTAGGCAATGCAATAGCCTCGTCAAGTGCGTTGGTGTGAAGTGATTGAGTATGACCGAGAGCCGCGCCCATAGCCTCCATAAGTGTACGAGAAATATTATTGAAAGGATCTTGAGCGGTAAGCGACCAGCCGGAAGTCTGGCAGTGAGTACGAAGAGCCATAGATTTAGCTTGAGTGCCGCCCATTTGTTTAACGATTTTAGCCCAGAGGACACGCGCCGCACGCATTTTGGCAACTTCCATGAAGTAATTTTTACCAATCGCCCAGAAGAAACTCAAACGTTTTGCAAAAGCGTCAACAGGCAAGCCCGCATTAATACCCGTGCGGATATATTCGAGACCGTCCGCCAAAGTATAACCGAGTTCAATATCGGCAGGTGCACCCGCTTCTTGCATATGATAGCCGGAAATTGAAATTGAGTTGAATTTCGGCATGTATTTTGTTGTGTATTCAAAAATATCGCCAATGATACGCATTGACATTTCAGGCGGATAAATGTATGTGTTGCGAACCATAAACTCTTTCAGAATGTCATTCTGAATAGTGCCGTTCAAAATTGATTTATCAACGCCCTGTTCAACGCCACTTTGAATGAAGAACGCAAGAATAGGCAAAACTGCGCCGTTCATTGTCATTGATACTGACATTTGATCGAGCGGAATACCGCTGAAAAGAATGTTCATATCAAGCATTGAACAAACAGAAACACCGGCTTTACCGACATCGCCGAAAACGCGGGGGTTATCAGCGTCGTAGCCGCGATGAGTCGGCAAGTCAAATGCTATTGACAAGCCTTTTTGTCCTGCGGCAAGGTTACGGCGATAAAATGCATTTGATTCTTCGGCAGTTGAAAATCCCGCGTATTGGCGAACTGTCCAAGGGCGAAATACATACATTGTGGAATAAGGACCGCGCAAAAACGGCGGAATACCGCTTACAAAGTCCAAATGATTCATATGTTCGTATTCGTCATGACTGTACAGCGGTTTTACCGGTACATGTTCCATTGTTTTATATGACAAACTGTCGTAATCGGCGGCTACCGCTTTTTCAAATTCGGCTTTCCAAGTTGCCGCGTCAACTTGCGGAGCGTCGCCAAGATTTATTTTCGTAAAGTCAGGATTCTTATATTCAGCCATTAAAATTTCTCCCTTCGGTCGAAATTAGGGGCTAGGAATTAGGGGCTGAGAATTAGAGAATAAGAACTCCAGCCCTTAGTCCTTAGTCACTAGTCTCTAATCCCTTTCTTCTTCTGCATTGCAACCAAAGTTTTGTAACAATTCGAGCGAATGTTAATATAATCGTCAATACCTGCATTTTTGTAAGTTTCGACGAGTTCTTCAGGTGCAGTGCCTGCAAGGTAAACTGTTGCATTCGGCAAAACTTCATGGAGTTTTGGAGCAAGTGCGGGAACAATTTCGGGATAAGTTGCATCAGTCGAACAAATTACAACCGCATCTGCGCCGGATTCTTTAGCCGCCGCCGCGCAGTCGTCAACTGTTTCAAAACCGTTATTGCCCAAAACTTCAAACGCGCCGACTTGTAAAAATCCTGTAGTGAAATCTGCGCGCGCTTTATGTTGCGGAATCGGTCCCATATTCGCAAGGAAAATTTTAACGTTGTCGTTTTTCTCTGCCTTGAATTTTTCAGTTGTTTCGCGCAGAGCCTCAAATTTTTCGCTTAAGCGGTGAGCCTCAATAACTGTAACTTTGTCAGATTCGCCCGCGCCTAATGCATTGCGAATTTCGGCAATAGTTGCCCCTGCCGCCGCCGCGTCAATCGCTGTTTCAAAATTAGCCGCGTCAACTTTTGCAAGTGCGTCTTTTGCGTCAACATTTGCCAAATATTTTTCAATAGCCGCAGTGCGTGCAGATTTATTTTCTTCAAAATTTTCTGCGCGCGCGTCAAGGCGTTCTTCAGTCATATTGGCATACATATTATTTCCGACGATTCTGTCTTTGCGAGATTCGACGGCTTTAAATCTTGCGTCAAGCACTTTTTGAATTTCGGCTTGAGGATAACCCTCTTTGAGCGCGGCAACGATTCCGCCTTTGCCTTCGACAGTTTGGAATTCTGCCCAAATTTTTTCTTTAATCTGTTTTGTAAGATTTTCAACCGCCCAACTTCCGCCGGCAGGATCAATCGGTTGCAAAAGTCCAAATTCTTCTTGCAAAATAATTTGCACATTTCTTGCAATACGGCGGCTAAATTCGTCGCCCTTTCTAATAGGTTCATCAAACGGCGCATTTTCAAATGAATCAAGACCGCCTACAACTGCCGAGAAAATTTCTGACGTGTTGCGGAGCATATTAACATATGGATCATAAACCGTTTTGAAGAAAAGCGCGGGGCGTGCATGTACGTGAATTTGTTGAGCCTTTTCACTGCCGCCGAACGCTTTAATAATTTCTGCCCAAATAGGACGAATTGCGCGGAGTTTCGCAACTTGCATAAAGAAATTTGCACCTGCCGAAACACCGAACATAATTTGTTGAGCCGCCTCTTCAATCGTCAAGCCGCGTTCCAACAGCGCACGAATATAAGCAACCGCCGCTGAAAGTGTATAGGCGATTTCTTGCACGTCATTTGCGCCGCCGTTGCTGAAAACATCACTGTTGACCATGAATGTTTTGAGTTCAGGCGCGTTTTTGACAGCCCATTTTGCAACCGCCGCCGCCTCGTCATAGAGTTTATCAAGTGATTGTGTCAATTCGCCTTTAGCCGCCAATTCGCCAATAGGATTAGCTCCGACAAAGCCGCGCAATTTTGAAATATCGCCGCCGTTTTTCTTGACAGCCGCAACTATCAATGCAAGAATCGGCGCGGAACTTGCGCCCGCGTAAACGTAAAGCGGATATTTATCAAGTTTCAAATCTTTTAACAAAGTTTCAACGTCTTCAAGCGTCGTTAAACTTACGCCGCCGCAACCGGGGTGTTTACACTCGCGGGCGTCTTTGGCTTTTTTTGTCGCGCAGTCAAGTTTAACATTGTAAATCGTGGAGCCTTTTTCAATTTCATGCTTTAAAAGTTCGTTGTTTTCTGCAGGGAAAGTTTCATCGCACGCTTGAGCAATTCCCCACGCAGATTTTACATAGCCATTGACATTTGCGCCGCGCAGATAATCGCCCATACCGGGATAAGAATTTTTCGGCTGAATTGCCTCTGTATCATTGTGAAAATACATAGGATCGAAAGTGATGCCTTCATAAGTTTTCGTAAACATTTTCTTTTCAAAGGGCGCGCCCTTCAAAAGTTCAATGCATGCTTCCTTCCATTGTTCGTAGGTAGGAATTTCAAATTCATCAAGTGAAACGTCAGGAAAATTAGTTTGTGCTTCAGCTTTTTTGATAATTGCCTGCAGATCCAACTCTGCAGATTTTTTTTCTTCGCTCATACATTTTTCTCCTTTACTGGTTATTAAAAGAAATATAACGCAATTCAAATGCAAAGTCAACGCGCCAAATTGAAAAAATTTTAGTGATTGTCAGTAAATGAAATATTTTAACTGAAAATGAAAACGCTTGCACTTGAACCGCTAGGTCGTGTTGAAAAATTGATTTAAATTGCTGACGAATTATTTTTTGTTAGATGAGAACGAAAAACTAAGATGCCGCACAGGACGTGCAGAGCAAATGCTCGTACTCCTCGCATTTGCAGGCAGGTGCGTTTTTTTCGAGGACGAAAAAACAGCACCGCAAAAAGCGTCTTTCTTGCAAAGTCGACTAGTAATTTTGACAAGACAAAGAAAAAGTACGTTCAATATTAAAAAACTTTCAACAAAAAATTTGATAACAGACTTATTCAACAAACCCTATCCACTAACCACTGACACTTATAAATTTTGACAAGAAAATTTGCACGTGGTACGATACAAGAGTTTCAAAAAAACTTTTTGTAGATAGGAGATTTAAATGGAAACTCTGAAAAAATATTTTTTGTTTGAAGAACGCAAAACTAATTTGCGAACTGAAATTTTGGCGGGCGTTACGACCTTTCTTTCTATGGTTTATATAGTAATCGTCAATCCTTCAGTTTTTTCAGCGGGCGGCGTAAATTTCGGCGGCGTTTATATAGCTACGATAATTGCGGCGGTTACAGGTACATTAATAATGGGCGTGGCGGCAAATTATCCTATAGCCATTGCGCCCGGTCTCGGTATAAATGCTTATGTTGTCTACACGGTTATAATTTTAATGGGTTTATCGTGGCAAGAAGCATTTGGCGCGGCGGCTATTGCATCAGGAATTTTTATAGTTTTATCATTAACTTCATTTCGTGAAATGTTTATAAATTCAATTCCTGAAACGCTAAAAAAAGCAATCGCCGCAGGTATTGGTCTTTTCATAGCGTTAATTGGTTTTCGTAATGGACATATGGTAATGCCGTCAGAAGCGACAATGGTTTCTTTAGGCAGTTTTTCAGATTCGGTTTTCATTTTAACTTTGATTGGTCTTGTACTGACAATGATTTTAATGGTTTTAAGAGTCAGCGGCGCGGTATTTATCGGAATGATACTGATTGCGATAATTGCAAAAATTTTAGGCTGGTGGGAATTACCAAACGAATTTTTTTCAATGCCTTCAGGATTCACTGAAACTTTTATGAAGTTGGAAATTGGCGAAATTCCTATAGTTGCGCCTATAGTTTTTACAATTCTGCTGGTAACTTTGTTTGATACAACAGGTACAATGTTGGGTATCGGCAGACAAGCCGGTTTAATCAAAGACGGACATTTCCCAAATTTAAAAAGTGCATTGCTGGCAGACTCTGTAGCAAGTTTTATCGGAGCGTTTTGCGGCACTTCGCCAACTTCTGCATATGTCGAAAGTGGTACAGGCGTTTCTGCAGGCGGACGCACAGGTTTTGCCTCAGTCGTTACGGCGGCTTTGTTTATCGCAATGATTTTCTTTCAACCGTTGGCGGCGGCTATTGCGTCATTACCTTCAGTAACCGCGCCCGCGCTGATTTTAACCGGTTGCTTTATGTGTTCAAATATCGCCACGATTGACTGGAATAACTACAGCGAGGCTTTCCCTGCATTTTTGACTTTGGTTTTAATTCCGTTCACTTATTCAATCACTACCGGTATTGGTATCGGTATTTTGTCCTACGTCATTTTGAAAATTGGCACGGGAAAATTTAAGGAAGTTCACCCGCTTTTAATTGTAATGGCAGCTTTATTTGCGTGGCAACTTTCAATGTAATTAAAAATTTCGGCAGTTTTGTCGGTAATTGCAATATAGATAAAATTTTTGGGAACTTCTCGGGAGTTCCTATTTTTTTTACCTACAAGATATGGCAAATTTATTTGTGGCGTGTTGGTTTAGGTAGTGATTAGTGGTCAGCAGTTAGCAGTTAGCTGTTAGTGCTTAGGTGCTGTTGAACAACACAAATTTTTTATTTTTTTTAAATGTACGTTCTTTTTGCATTGCGAAAAAATAGTTGGGTAGTGGTGTAGCGGTTAGCTATCAGCTATCGAACTACCACACTACAAACCGTCCGCACTTTGCGGATTTTTGAAAAATTGATTGAAAATGCTGATTCACGAATTATTTTTTGTTCGATAAGAACGAAAAACTAAGATGCCGCACAGGACGTGTAAAAAGCTCCTTTCTTTTTGGTAATTGCAAAGGCGACGAGTAATTTTGACAAGACAAAGAAAAAGTACGTTCAAAATATGAAAAATTTCAAGAAAAAATTTTATAACAGACTTTTTCAACACGCCCTAATAAAAAGTAAATTTACAGATAAAAAAATTTTCATCAGTAAATAAATTAAAATAAAAAAAACAACCGACACTTTAAAAAGTGTCGGTTAATGTTCTACCTGTTGTTCAATTAACTCCTTAACCTAAACGCCCGATTTGATTAACTGAATTATCGAGCATTGTATCTTGTGTAGTCACAGCTTTTGAATTTGCCTCGTAAAGTCTGTGATTATGTATTAACTCTACCATTTCACGAACTATTTCAACATTAGATTTTTCTAAAATACCTTGCATAACTTCGCCGGTTGCCTGTGCAGGTTGGGCATTATTTACTGCGTAGAAAAGATTATCGCCTTGCTTTTGAACTGCCAAACGATCATCGAATTGTACTACTTGAATTTGCGCCAACGCTTGATTTTGACCATTTACGAAAATTGAGCCGTCTCCGGCAACTGAAATTCTTGAGTCCGCAGTTCCGGCAGGTATTGTAATTGGGTTACCTCGTCTGTCAAGCAAGTTGTAACCGCGTATATCTTGAATTACGCCGTTTTGATTTCTGAAAAATGCTCCGTTGCGCGTATAGCGAACACCATCAGGCGTTTGTACCGTGAAGAAACCTTCGCCGGCGATAGCCAAATCAAAAGTGTTGCCGGTACTTTCAAAAGAACCTTGCGAATAATCTACCGCAATTTCTGCAATATAGTCGCCAAGTCCAAGTTCACCGATCGCCGTACCGTCATTCTGATTTACTTTGAAACCTTTAAATTTGGTAACATCGCCGCTGTTAGTGTCGAGGAGTCCGCCAAATTTTACACCGACGGATTTATCGTTGTCGTGATCGTACATGCGTTTAATCAGCATATTTTCAAATTCGCGGTGTACGGCTATATCTTTTTTGTAACCGGTAGTCGCGGCATTTGCCAAATTGTTTGAAATAACATCTGTGCGTTGAGCTTCGGTTATCATTCCTGTAGCCGCTGTGAAGAGTCCCCGCCACATCGTTTACCACTTCCCCATTATCAAAATCTTTTCAGCTGAAAAATCCGTAGTTCCTTCTACCAATTATTTATCGTCATTTACGAGGATTTAATTAAGCCGTTAATTATTCTTCAATTTTTTTCCAATGATCGCCGTCAACAACGAAAGATTCACCATTAACATTATAAGTTGAACCGCTTGTCTTACCGTCTTTAACTGTAAGTGAGCCGCCGTCTTTAGTTTCAAATTTAACGTCGTTGCCTACGAACAAATCATCGCCGTAATGGATAAATTCATCAAGTTCGATTCCCAAAACGTTAATGGTATCTTTTTTATCTGCGTTTTCGATAACGTCATTGCCGTTGCCTTTGGTGTAGAGGAATTTATCAGCACCTGCACCGCCGATTAATGTATCATTACCGCCGTTGCCGCCCCAAAGTGAGTTGTTGCCTGAACCTGCTGTAATGATATTGTCTTTGTCATTACCGGCAAGTTTGGCATCTTTGGTGTAACCGCTTGCATCAAGTTCTTTAATATCGCCATAGAAAGTAAGTCCGTCTTTGTTGGTGTCGAAGTGTCCGTCGGCAAGATTTGCAACTAAAGTATCTTCATCGCCGCTGTAGTTTTCAAGTTTAACTGCAGCGTCTTTGCCTGTTGCAACGTAGTAAGCGTCTTCGGTAACGTCAACTTCATTTTCTGAAACTTGCATTTTGATAGGTCCGTCGGTGTATTTATTCTCGAATTGGAATACTTTATCCATTGCACCTTCAATGCTGACTCTGCCGTTATCGTTTTTGAATACTACATTGCCGTCAATAATGCTTGCACTTTGAATAGCCGCATCGCCTGTATTGATTTTATCGTTTTCAGCGTCGAAATTGGAAACTGAATTGTTGCCTGAACCGATAATAAATTCATCAGCACCTGCGCCACCTACAAATGTATCGTTACCTGCGCCGCCTTCCATTGTGGAACCGTCTTTACTTGCTTTGATAACGTTTGCTTTATCGTTGGCTTTAATATTTGCTTTGCCTTCAAATTCGCTTGCATCAACGTCTTTAATATCGCCGCGGAAGCTGAGACCGTCTTTGGTATTGAAGTTGCTGTTAGTCAAATCTACATTTGCGCTTTCGCCTTCATAATCTTTCAAAGAAACGCTTGCATCTTTGCCGGTTGCTACATAATAGCCGTTTTCGACAATATTAACTTCGTCGTTGCTGACATTCAAATTAATTGCATCGTCGGTGTAATCATTCTTAAATGCAATATCTTTACCTTTGGCGTCATTTACTTTGATCATACCTTTAGCAGTTTTGAGGAATACATCGTTGCCTTTGGTATAAACTTCATCAAGAACAACATTGCCTGTTTGAATTGTATCAGCGTCAACGCCGTCATCATTTCCGACGAAATTGAAGTTGTCAAGTGTAGCTTTGCCCTTGTTAAAGTTAAGCGTTGCGCCGCCTTCATCAGACATTTGTACAAAGTTTTCGCCGTCGCCCGCGTCAATGTAAGCTCCCTTGCCTGCAGTGATTGTATCATTGCCTGAGCCGCCCAAAAGTGAGGCATTTTCTACTTCTTCAGCTAAGGACATATTATTATATTCGCCGCCGCCGATAAGTATCAGATCGCCGCTTTGATTTGACGCATCTACAACATTATTGTATTTCGTTGCAAAACCGACTTGCAATTTTTCTTTTTCCGGTGTGTACAAGTTAACGATATTCTGTTTTACGTTGCCGATAACAACTGCAGGATCTGTTTCATCAGTGCCGAGTTGTACTTTGCCGGAATCGAGTTTTACACCTTCAAATTTAATACCTTCTGCCATTTGTTCGCTTGTAAGATTAATTCCTGATCCGGTATCTCTATCGTAATGGTTGAGTGTGACATTGCCGCCAAGTGCAACGATTTTATCTTTGCCGCCATTTTGCATTTCAAATGTAACGTCTTCGCCTTTGCTGACAACAGTATCATTGCCTTTGCCGCCTGTTAAGGTTACATTTGCATCAGTCTCTTCAACAACTGCCGCGCTGTTATTGTTGTTGAGTGTAACATTTGTAATGCCTTCAGCGTCTTCTGAAACAACTGCGACTTTTTTGCCAAGTTCGTTAAGATCAGTATCGGTATTATTGCCTTCAACAGTTACAATGTTGCCTTCACTGACTCCGAGTTCGTCAATAATTTCTTCAGTTGTAGAATCTGAATTGAGTTCCGGCATAATTTCTGCAGTGCCGTCTTCTTTGCCGATAACTGTGCTGCCGAGTTTAACGTCTACGTCTTCGCCGTTTACTTTGTAAGTTCCGGGTTCAGAAATTTTTAATTTGGCGTTTTCATCAAGTCCCGTAATTTCGTTGCCTTTAATGTTAATGCCGTCAGAATCGCCTTTGAGTTCGTAGTCAACATCGTTTACAGTCAATGTCTTTTCAGTCATATCAACTGAAACTTTTTCGTCTTCGCAAGTAACTTTTTCGCCGTCGGCAAGACCTGAAACAGTAACATTGCCTTTATC
>CAJOGS010000050.1:11191-23012 GCA_905234045.1 uncultured Selenomonadaceae bacterium
CTTTAAATTCGTCAGAGCCTTTTTCAAGTGTAATTTCGGCGTCGTTCACTGAAATTTCATTGCCGACTTTTCCTTCAAAAGTGCCGCTGTTCAAATCTGAAACTTTGTCAACCGTGCCGTTTCCGTCTTCGTCAAATTTAACGAACAAAATAACTGAATTGTCGCCGGAAACTTTGTATTCGTTTTCGGGTTTGTCGCCAAAGCTGTAGGTACCTTCTTCGGCAGTTTTAACATTGAAATAATTTCCCTTGTCATAGGGCGCACCGTCAAATAATGCGGTAGTTGTGATTTTTGCGTTGTTTTTAATGCCGTCAATTTCTTCAATACCGATTGATGAAATTTTAACGCCGAATTCGCCTTCGTTTTCAACTTTCACAAATTCGACGTACTCTTTGCCGAGATCTTCTTCAGTAACTTCAGGATCATTTTCAATATCAGATTCGGTAATGTCACTGGCAACTGAGAAAGTATTATCGTTGGAATTAATCTTAATTCCGCGGTGTGGCACATCTTCGATAAGTTCAAAAGTTTGACCGTTCAAAGTTGCTGTACCTTTTTGATACATTTTAAGTGAAGGTACATTGTCAGTTAATGAAATTCTTGTGCCTTCATCGCCCGTAGCATTAAATTCGCTGTCATCAAATTCAACAGCCGCGTTAACATCAAATTCAACTGAATCGCCTCTACGCATTGAAACTTCAACGCCGTCTTCAGTTGTTGTAATTTTGTTGCCGTTAAGTTCATAATCGCCCGCCGTTTCAAGTACAAAAGTGTCACGACGTCTTCTGAGTTCTTGATCTTGAGACGGTTCTTGAGGCGGTTCTTGAGGGCGGTCGTGATTGAGTGGAATTTGCTTTATAATTGTTCCTGCCGATAAAACACTCTTGCTGTCTTGTTGGAAAGGATAAGAGGTTAAAGAACCCGCTTCAAGAATCATACGAATTGATGTAAGCGTTGCGCCTTCACCGGGGGCAATTACTATTTTGCCGGTTTCGCTAAAGTCAACGGTTGAAGAGCCGCCTTCACTCTTAAGAACATGTTCACGTTCTTCTCCTTCGGGAAGTTGTGGTGCTTCTTGTCCTTCAGGCAGTTCAGGCATCATTTGTTTTAATTGTGTACCGTCTTCAAGAGTAAGGACGCCGCTATTGTAAATTAAAGTACCTTTAATATCAGTGAATCCGATAGTTCTGGAATCGTCTTCAGTCGAAGTTACTTCAAGTTTAACTGTCTCTTCATCCTTAGGCGAAATAGACAATCCTTTTTCAGGATCAAATGAGAGTACGCCTTCAGCATCTTTAAGTGCCGTAATTCTCAAAACAAATCCGTTTGCAAATTCATTTGTAACGGTAGTGCCTTCATCAAGTGAAATAGAGCCGTCATATTTGAAAGTAACTCCGCCTTTGACGTCAAGCGTGGCTGAACGGGTTTCAGTGCCTTCTTTAATGAAAACTTCCAAATTGCCGTCTTCAGAATTTGGTGTATATTTAAAGCCGTCGGCAACATGTGTAAATGTTCCGCCTGCTTCGTCTGTAGCTTTAAATTCAACTGAATAATCTTCACTGAATTTAAGAATAAAACCGGAATCTTTAGAGAAAGAAATTGATTGGTCGGCATTGTTGAAAGTAACCGAGCCGTTAAAGCCGACTTCATCAACTTCAAATAAGGTTTTATCATCTTTTGAAATAGTTACATTGAATGTAGATTCTTCATTTGGTGTAAATACAAAAGTGCCTTTTTCTTCGCCGGGAGTCAAGGCGGCACTGTTATCCTCATTTGCAACACATTTAATTATAAAGCCGTGAGGAGTTTCAAAATCTATTTCAGTACCTTCGGTAACGGCGATATTATTTTTGCTAAGTTTAACTGTGCCGTTAATATTCAATTCGCCGTATTCTTTACCGCCGACAGAAATTGAAATGCCGCTGTCATCGCCTGTGGTGATTTCTATTTCTTTATTTGCGGTAACGGCTTTAGCGGTTGCGTCGCCTTTTACATTAACTTCTATTGGCAAAAGTCCCTCACTCGTACGAGTTATTTTTGTACCGTCGCTAAGTGTATATTCATTTGATTCAGGGTCAATAACGATAGTTCCGACAATATTAGATATACCGCCGTCTTTATCGCCTACAGAAATTGAAAGCCCGTTTTCATCTTCGGTAGTTACAGTGAGTTTACCGTCTGCAACTGCAAGTTTGGCAGTAGCGTCTTCATCTGCAGTAACTGTAATAGTTTGTTTTTCGTCAGGTGAAGTAAGTTTGATTATACTGCCTTTTGAAAGTGTTAATTCATGTGATACACGGTCGAAAGCAACAGTACCTACAACACTAAATTTACCTGCGTTTTTACCGTTTACAGATACTGAAAGGTTCTTCTCTTCTTCGCTTGTCAAATATAAAGCGGCTTTTTCTGTTGATAATTTGAAATCGGTATCATCATCTGTAGTAAGTGCAACAGTTTTCTTTCCGTCAGGAGAGATCATTTCAAGTGAAGCACCTTTTGTAAGTGTAAATTCATAATTTTCAGGGGATAAAATAACTTTTCCTTTAAGATTTAATGAACCTAAATCAGTTTCATTCAAAGAAATTGAAATGCCGTTGTTGTCTGAAGTGGTGACAGAAATTTTTCCGTCTTCAACTGCAAGTTTTGCAGTAGCGTCTTTATCTGCAAAGAGTACGTATTTTTCTCCATCAATGCTTGTATATGTAAATTTGGTGCCGGCTTTAAGTGTAATTTCATTTGCTTTATTCAAAGCAATAGCTCCGTTAAGAATGTAATGACGTGATTCTGTAGATCCCGGTTTTCTGCTTGGAACTGAAATTTCAACATCGCCGTCGCTAACGATAGAAAGTGTATCATTTTCAAATGTAATGGCTACAGTATTATCTTTTTCTGTAATAACTTTAATAGTTTTTTCTCCATTAGGTGCTGTAAGTTCAACTTCAGTGCTTTCTGTAAATATGATTGAATTATTTTTACCGTCTAAAACAACGGTGCCTTTAACATTTAATGTACCGACGTCTTTATCGCCGTAAGAAATTGAAAGACCGTTTTCATCTTCAGTAGTGACAGAAATTTTGCCGTCTGCAAATTCAAATTTTGCGGTAGTATCTTTATCAGCAGATAATGTAATTTGTTGTTTTCCGTCAGGTGATGTCAATTCAATTTCTGTACCTGCTTTTAAGTTCAATTCGCCGGTTTTCGGGTCAAAAGAAACAGTTCCATTAAGATTGAAAGTACCGTTTTCTTGATTGCCGAAATAAACTATTATGCCGCTTTCATCGTCGGAAGTAACAGAAATTTTGCCGTCTGCAAATGAAAGTGTTGCAGTAGCGTCGTCTGAAGTTGAAACGAGTGAAAAACTCTTTGAGCCGTCGGGTGCAGTCATTGTAACTTTTGTATCTTTGGTAAGAGACAATAACGCTGTTTTTTCGGCTTGCGGTTTAATATGGACAGTGCCGACAATATTTAAATTGCCTGCCTCCAAACCGTTAATGCTGACATTAAGACCGTTTTCGTCTGTTGCGTTCAAAGTAATTCCGTCATTTAATGATAAATTGGCTTGAGCATTTTCAGGCGCA
Source organism: uncultured Selenomonadaceae bacterium (assembly GCA_905234045.1). Classification (GTDB taxonomy): domain Bacteria; phylum Bacillota; class Negativicutes; order Selenomonadales; family Selenomonadaceae; genus Quinella. The sequence continues at coordinate 14,770 of CAJOGS010000050.1, forward strand.
GTAATGGCGATTGACAAGAAATCTTCGCGTTCCATTGTAACGGTTGTGCCGCCGTCGAGTGTAAAGTCGATACCGTCGCCGGAAGTGACTAAAGAAACTAAAGTAAATGACAAATCGCCGCCGCTGATTGTGAAAGTATCGCCTGAAACGAGGACTTTTGAACCGTCTTTAAAAGCAACTGCAGTATCTAAACCGCTGCCTTCGAAAGCTACGACAGATTTTTCAATGGCTTTAATGTCAAAGTTTTGATTTTTTAAAGACGATCCCACGAATGAAATATTTTCGCCTGAAACTTCGGCATCTTTTTCAAAAACAACACACTTATTGCCGAAATCATAAGTGAATTTTCCGTCAGCAGTTAAAGAACCTGTCAGCAGTCCGCCTTCAAAAGAAAGTACTGCTTTATCTTGCAAATCCAATGTAAGAACATCGGTATTGTTTGGAATGGTTATGCCCTTTGAATCGTTAACAGTCAGTGTAATTTCATTAACCAACGCGGAGAAAATAGCGTTGGTTAATTTAAATTTAACGTCGCCCTTAGGTATGAAAACATTTTCAGCCGTGAAAGTAGATTCGCCTTCAATAAAGACATAAGAACGATTGTTAATTTCAAATCTGAGTCCGCCTTGTGTTGATGCCGCCGCCGCAAATTCAAATGCTGTTGAGCCGTCAAGCGTAAGTTTTGGTGTAGTTGTTTCACCGTCAAGCGTTGCCTCAACTTTACCGCTGTTAATACCTGCTACATGCCCGTCTTCATCAATCTTGAGTGAAGCGTCGCCGTTAACAGCGGTATATTTAACGCCTTCATAAACAACGGATTCACCGCTAAGAATAGTTTTCTCTTCCATTGAGTCTTCTCCTCCAATAACAGTAGTATTTACATTGCCTTCAGAATCAATCAAATTAATATTTTTTCCTTTTGCACCAATTATTTTAACAGTATTTCCGCCGTTTGTAAATATAACGTCGTTGCCGCTGACGCTTGCGGAGGCAAATTCGCCCGCAATATAAGCATTTTCATTATATCCTTTGATTGTATCATTGCCTGCGCTTGCAATAATTGTAGCGGGTTCATATTCGCCCGGGACTTTTTTGACATTGTTTGTCAGTTCGATAAAATCATCACCTGCGCCGCCGTCAATGGTAGTGTTTGCGCCGTTATTAATGATAGTGTCGTTGCCGTCGCCGCCAAAAATTGAAGAATTGTCAGAATAATATGGAGCAATGGAATCATTACCCGCGCCCGCGTCAATTACGGCATATCCGCCAAATGACCAATTTCTTGGATCTTCTGAGCTAATTTCTTCAGGCGTCCAAATTTGATTATCTTCTTCGCTGTAAGTTTCATTTGTAAATACACCAACAATGACATCATCGCCGCCGCCTGTTGAGACGTTAATATAACTGCCTTTTGAAACTTCAACAGTATCATTGCCCGCGCCGGTTTTAATCGTATCGTGGTAATTGCTGTAAAGTTTAATGTAGTTGTCGCCGTCGCCCGCGTCTGCGCTGATAATGGAGCAGTCTTGATTTTCTCCGACAACAGAAATAATATCGTTGCCGTCGCCGCTGACTATTTCAACGTTATTTGCATCTTTGCTCAAAATAATATCGTCACCTGCGCGACCGTCGATGGTGACATTTTCGGCGGTATTTGTAATTGTGTCATTGTTCGCAGTGCCGACAATTACAGTATCGGGAGTACTATTTTCAATATTAAGTACGTTTAATCCGTTTGTAAAAGGTATTTCGTTAATAAAGTATGTTTTATCTTTGCCGTCTTTAATTGTTAAAGTGCCTTTGTCTGTCGTAAGAATTATATCATTGCCGCTAATTTCTGTATTTTTAACGTTTGCTTGAATATTTGCATTTTCGTTGATACCGACGATTGTATCATTTCCTTCGCTTGCAATAATTACAGCGGGTTCAAATTCGCCTGCAGTTTTTCTGTAATTGTTTGTAAGTTCGATATAGTCATTGCCCGCGCCGCCGTCAATCGTTGTATTTTCGCCGTTATTAATAATGGTGTCGTTGCCGTCGCCGCCGTAAATCGACGCGCCGTCAGTGTAGAATGGAGCAATATAATCATCGCCCGCGCCCGCGTCGATTGTTGCATTTGCGCCAAAAGCCCAATCATTTTTGGCACTGCCGACATTGCCGACGATTGAGTCGTTGCCGTCGCCGGTTGAAATATTTTCTTTACTGCCTCTGTTTACAACGACTGAATCATTGCCCGCGCCTGTTTGAATCGTGTTGTTATAGCTGTGATTAATGTTAATGTAGTTGTCGCCGTCGCCCGCGTCTACCAAAACATTTGCACCTGTAACGGTATTTTCGCCGCCTTCAACTTCACTTACAATGACATTTCCAAAAAGTGAAATAGAATCATTGCCCGCGCCGCCGTCGATTGTGACATTGGAGGCATTATTGGAAATAGAATCATTGCCGCCGCCGCTCTTGATTAAGGCGTTTTCGCCACCGTTGCCGAAAGTATCGTCTCCGTCGCCTGTAACGAGCGTATTATTTTTTGAAGGCGCAATGTTGCTGACATAATTATTTCCTGCGTCAAGTGATACCAGTACATTACTGCCGCTGTTGCGTCTGACTTGATTATTGCCCGCGCCGTTAATCGTGACGTTATTGCCTGAATTTTTTATACTCTCGTTTTCTGCCAAGTTTATAAGTGCATCATTTTCGGTATTGACATTTTCGCCGCCGAAAAGTGTTTCAACGCCGTTAATTTTGAAAGTTTGTCCTTTGGCATTTACAACAGTTATTGTTCCGTCGTCAGTCGTAAGAATTACATCTGTATCTTCGACGGCTGAACTTTGAACATTTGCGTTAATATCTACGTATTCTATTGCAACGCCGGAAACCGTATCATCGCCGCCGCCATAATTAAATGTGAGATTTGAAACTAAATTTACAATTAAATCATTGCCCGCGCCGCTGTCGATTGTGACATTATCTGCTTCAACAGAAATTGTATCGTTGTAGATTGTGCCGCGAATTGCTTTATTGCTTTCACTTGCATCAATGGACGCGCCGATAGGTTTATTTGTCTTTTCAATAAGTCCAATAGCTTTTTTAACATAAGTTACAGGGTCTTTTTTGATTGATTCGGCGTGTCCCGCGCCTTCAACTGTCCAAAGTTCTTTTTCAGTTGCGCCGCTTCTGTCATAAAGTGTTTGAACATTATCAACTGAAACCAAAGTATCAGCCGTGCCGTGAATGAACAGCGAAGGAACAGTAACATTTGAGATACTGTCTGCCGGTACAGCTTTGGAAACGTCATAGCCGGTTTGGTTTTTTGTGTAGGCTACAACTTCATCATATAATTCTTTATTAGTGCCTGTCCAGCCGTAATTTTCGGCAAAAAGAGTGGCGAATTTGTCAAAAAGTGTATAAATATTTGCATAGCCGCAATCTTCAATAAGTGAAGTAACGTTTGTAGTTTGAGAAAGTGCCGCCGCCATAATGACGGTAGCCGCGCCCATTGAAATACCAAAAAGTGTAATTTGCGCGTTTGAATTTGTTTCAGCAATTTTTTGAGTCCACAAAGCCACGTCAACACATTCTGCAACGCCCATTGTCAGCCAATCGCCTTCAGAACTTCCGCTTGTACGCGGATCAATAACCAAAACATCATAATCCAAAGCAAGAATTGCCATTGCAGGAAGATTCATGGTTGCGCCGACTTGCCCGTAACCTGTAACCATTACAACCCATTGACCTTTGGAATTTTCCGGCGCGTAATGAACGCCGCTAAGTTTGAGTCCGTCTTCAGATTCGATTGTCCAATTTTCAGTCAAATAGGCGTTTGCAGGAGGATCAAAACCTTTTGTATCAGGTTCAAAAAGCCCTGTATCGCATAACGCGGGATAACCTTTTTCAGTTTTCTTTAACATAAATTCAGCGAACGCTTCGCCGGCTTTGCTGATGTTAACCTCATCTTCGTTTGCAAAAAGTTGCAAATTAAAATTTAATTTTTCCAATATAAAGACCTCCTAAGTATTTTTATATTAAATTTAATGTAGTTTACTTTTTTGAAAAATGCGCGGTTAGGTTTTCGTGATTGGTCAGCAAAATTTTAATTCGCTAATCATCAGCAATTCACTAGGGGCTGTTGAATAAATATGTTTTTTAATTTTTTTTATTGGTAAACTTTTTCTTGATGAAAATTTTTTTATATCTTGAACGTACTTTTTCTTTGTCTTGTCAAAGAGTACCAAAAAGAAAGACGCTTTTTGCGGTGCTGTTTTTTCGTCCTCGAAAAAAACGCACCTTCCTGCAAATGCGAGGAGTACGAGCATTTGCCCGCACGTCCTGTGCGCCATCCTAGTTTTTCGCTATCATCTAACAAATTTTTTCGCTAGCCATTAACTACTAACTACCAACTACTAGGTTGTGTTGAAAAAATCAAAAATCCACAAATTTTTTAAAATCCGCAAAGTGCGGACTGTTTGTAGTGTGGTAGTCTAATAGCTAACCGCTACCCGCTACACCACTATCCAACTACTTTTGCTTCGGAAAAAAGAATGTACATTTAAAAAATTTAAGTAACTAAAATTCATCAGTAAAATTTTATTTTTTCAACACGCCCTAGCCACTAACTACTAACTATCAAACTATCACACTATCACACTACAATAAATCTTCCCGCGCCCAATAAATACAAATACTGCGCGTCAATTTTTATGTTTGCAACAGTTTGAATTGCTTCAACGTAATATCTTATCTGTTCGTGATATTCTTTCTGAAAATATTCATCTGAATTGTCTCTGTCAGTTTTGTAATCGACGAGAAACCATTTGCCGTTATACTTGAAAAGCAAATCAATTATACCTTGCACTAAAATTTTTTCGTCGCCGGTAAAAACTTTTGTACTTTTGGCGTCAATATAAAAACTGAATGGCAATTCTTTATAAATTTCCTGCGCGTTGACTGCTTTTTTTCCAATTTCGCTTGTAAAGAAATCGGCAATACTTTTAGCCTTGCGCCGAATAATTTCCGCGTGTTCGGGATTTATGATTTGCGCTGTAACTAATTCTTCGATTTGGCGGCTGATTCCTGCGCGAGTTAAATCGCCGCTGAAATCTAAGTGTTGCATAACGCTATGCATAAGCGTTCCAAATTCCGCGCCGGAAATTTCTTTTTTTTGAAGAAAATTTGGGCATTGGTAAGTATAATTTTTAGCGTCGAAGTTGTCAACGTCATCTTCATTAACGCGGCGTTTCAATTCGGTAACTGACATTTTCGCAGGAATATTTTCAAGCGTCGGCAGTTTCTCAATTTTGGCGACGGCTTTTTCTTCGACAGTTTCAACAATTTTTTCAGCGGCAAATTTTATTTCATTTGACTCTACAATTTCATAATCAAAAACGCCGTCTAAATTTTCCAAAGTTAAAAACCAATCAAGCGGACAATTTATTTTGTCGGTAGATTTTTCAAGTGCCTTTTCATTATTTACAACGCCTGTCAAAAAAAGTTTTTCTTTGGCGCGTGTCATTGCAACATATAAAATCCGCAATTCTTCGGCAATAGTTTCAGCCTTGACTTTTTCGGCAATAATTTTTCTGGCGAAAGTCGAAACGCGCACATTTCCTATTGAATTATAAATGCCGATACCTAAATTTCTGTGCGCTATGACATTATCGCGCAAATCTTTCAGATTAAATTTTTTGCCCAATCCTGCCACGAAGACAACGGGAAATTCTAAGCCCTTGCTTTTATGAATAGTCATAACGCGGACGACGTTTTCACTTTCTGAAAGAGTGCGGGCGGCGGCTAAATCGTTGCCGAGTTCCTTAATGCGCCTGATGAATTGAATAAAACGGCTTAAACCTCTGAACGCGGTTTTTTCATAGGCGGCGGCGCGGTCGATTAACATTCTTAAATTTGCCTGTGCAATTCTGCCAAACTTCGCGCAGTAATCGTAATAGCCGCTTTCACGGTAAATGATATTTAACAATTCTGGAACGCTGACTTGTTGCGCAATTTCTCGCCATCGATTTATTTTTTGCAGGAACGGCAAATATTTTATTTCGGTACAAAGTAAATCGAAGAGTTCAGAATTTCTGTCATTAATGCGAAGTTGCGCCAAATCTTCAGCCGTGAAACCGCCGATGGGACTAAGTAAAACCGTTGCAAGCGGTATATCCTGCCTTACGTTGTCCAAAATTTTCAACAGACTCAAAATCGTTTGAATTTCGGTAGCTTTAAAATAGCCGTCTTTATCGGCGGCGTAGGCAGGAATATTATTTTTTTGAAGAACTTCGACAATTTGGGCGGCGGCGCGGTCAATGGAGCGGAATAAAATTGTAATGTCTCTAAATTCAAGCGGGTGGTAAGCGTTCAAATCTTTGTCCCAAACTTGAAAACCTGCGCGCCGCATTGAATTAATTTTGTCGGCTATCAGTTGTATTTCAATTTCCAATTTGTCATAATCCGGCGCGTCGTCGTCTTCTTCATCAGTCGGAACATTATTTTTGTTAAGATTTACAATCGACAGCGCGGCTTTATCGTCAAAAATATTTTTACCGGCGGGAAAATTTGCGCCGAGATTTAATTTGGCGTCCGCGTCGTAATTAATTTCATAATTCTCTTCAGTCATAATATTTTCAAAAACGAAATTAACGGCGTCGATGACACTTTGACGCGATCTGAAATTTGTTGAAAGGTCAATCCTTTCGCAGTTGTCCATTTGCGGATAATTTTTATATTTGTCCAGAAAAATTGTAGGGTCGGCGTTTCTGAATCGGTAAATTGACTGCTTGACATCGCCGACTGCAAAAAAATTATTGCGGCGGACAATTTTGCTGATAATTTCTTCCTGTACGCCGTTCGTGTCTTGATATTCATCTACCATGACAATTTGAAATTTGTTTTGATAAAATTCTGCGACTGCGGGATTTTCATTCAAAATTTTCAGTGCCAAATGTTCCATATCGCCGAAATCAATAATATTTTTGTCACGTTTTGCGGCGGCGAAGGCGTTATCAAATTCAATGGTGATATTTACCAGTTGCCGCACTGATTCCGCCAATTTTCCCATTTCTGCAATAATTTCAGCCGTTGTAGTTGTTACCATTTTTTCGCGCAGATTTTCAATTTTTTTCTTGTAATTATTGCGAAGATTTTTTAAAAAATTTTTTTGTTCTTCAACATCCGGAGGAAGATTTCTGCCGCCGCTGAAATTGGAAAATTCTATTTCCTGCAGACTTTTATAAAATTTATCCCAATTACCTACCGAATTTATCAGCTTGTCAATTTGATAAAAATCTTGGTCGAAATTTTTCAATGCAACAATAAATTTTTTTGTCCGCATAATATTTTCAGAAAAATTTCTGCCTTCGGCGCAATTCTGCCGCGCAGTGTCGATAACAACTTTTGATTGATTCAGTGCGAATTTTTGAACACTTTCAAGCCACGTTGCGCCGTTTTCAAGTTTGAAAGTTTTTGGATTTTCATACAGTTCAATCAAAGATTTCAACCACTTTTGCGGATACGGACGACTTTGTGAAAAATCATGCAGTTTTATAATCAATTCATGTAATTCTGAATCGCCCTGCACATTTCCGCCGAATTCATCAGTAAATTTTATGAAGGCGGCGTTATTTTCGGCGTACTTCGTTTCAAATAATTCCTCAATTACTTCCTGTTTCAAAATTTTCAATTCGTTTTCGTCCGCCTCACGGAAACGCGGATCAAGATTAATTTTTGCGAAATGCCGACGTAAAACCGACAGGCAAAAAGCGTGGATAGTCATAATTGACGCGCCGCTGATTAAAATATTTTGGCGTTCCAATTTTTCAATAACTTCAGTGTCAGTCTCGGTTGAAATTTTTTCTGTAATTTTTTTATTAATGCGGCTTTTCATTTCTGCGGCGGCGACGTTCGTGAAAGTTACAATCAGCATTTTATCCACGTCAAATTTTTCTTCGGTTACAAGCTGAATGATTCTTTCTACCAGTACCGCAGTTTTGCCACTGCCGGCGGCGGCGGCTACCAATAAATTATTATTGCGGTTCTCAATGGCTTTTTGCTGTTGCTTTGTCCAACCCATAAAATCCCTCCATTTTTAGCGTTAATAAATTTTACTTTAATAACGCTTTTTCTTCAACTTGTAACCGGATGGCTAGATAGCTAGGGCGTGTTGGCAAAGCCTAAATTTGAATCATTACGGCAGCGAGAATAATGAAATTCAGAAAACAATTTGACAATTTGTCGTAACGTGTGGCAAC
>CAJOGS010000051.1 GCA_905234045.1 uncultured Selenomonadaceae bacterium
TTCCAAATGTCGGCAAGTCAACATTGATTAACAGATTAGCCGGCGTAAATCGTGCGAAGGCTGAAAATCGCCCCGCCGTCACACGTTCCAAACAGTGGATTAAAATTGATAACGGCTTAGATTTACTCGACACGCCCGGCATTTTGTATCATAAATTTGAAGATAAAAATGTTGCGCTGAAATTGGCGTGGACGTATGCAATTAACGATGAAGTTCTTGACATTGAGCAGACAGTTTATCAGTTACTGGAAGTTTTAGCCGTCAAAGTGCCGAAAAATTTATGTGAGCGTTACAAGCTGGAAAATTTGCCGACTGAAGGACACGAAATTTTAAATCAAATTGGAATGAAACGCGGTTGCATACGCAAAGGCGGCGTTGTTGACGTTGAAAAAGCGGCGCGGCTGATTCTTTCAGAATTTCGCGCAGGTAAAATTGCAAAAGTTACGCTTGATGATTTACCTTTGTAGTTTGTCAGAGAAAGAGACGCCGAACCGCTGCGCCAAAAGTGGACGGCTGGGGCGTGCGGTAACTTTTGACGAAAAGTTATTAAGAGCGTATAGGTCACTAAGGAGCGCGTGGTGCAGGCGTCAATCCCTTTCTTTTGTTACTTTTCAACTAAAGAGCACGCTTGCTACGCAACCGCGCAGGGCTAGGGCATGTTGAAAAAGTCTGTTATCAAATTTTTTGTTGAAAGTTTTTATTTTTTGAACGTACTTTTTCTTTGTCTTGTCAAAGAATACCAAAAAGAAAGACGCTTTTTTCGCTATCATCGAACAAAAAATAATTCGTTAGCATTTTCAATCAATTTTTCAACACGCGCTAGCAAAGAAAAGTACATTTAATAAAAAAAATTAACCCTCAAGATTTTACCAACAGGCACTATAAATATTTTAAAAATCTAATTTTTCACCACTGCCAAACTATCTACACAAAAAAATATCAACCGCAGAAATTAATTAATTTGGTCAATAGCATTTGCCAACTGGTCGGCGCAACTTGTACCGCGTCCGCGACAATCATTGCCGCGTAAAATGTCAGCAATTTCTTTGGCGTCTTTGCCTTCAACAAGTTTTCCAATCGCCAACAAATTACCGGGACAACCGCCGATGAATTTCACATCATGAAGTTTGCCCGCGTCGTCAACGCTGAAATTAATTTGTTTGGAGCATACGCCCGCCGTTTGATAAGAATAGCTTTTCATTTAAAAACCCTCCAAAATTTTTTTCAACCGTTCAAAGGTTGTATCTCTATGAATTTGTTCAAACTGCGAAATTTTTTCGCTGATTTGATATTCTTCGTCCAAAACGCCGCTGAAACTGAACGCTACGCAAGCGCAGACAATCAGCCCTGTACAAATATATTCTCCGAAGGAGCCGACTTTAAAAAGTTTCAAGCCGTGCTTTTTTTTTGTGCTTAAAATTGGAACTTTGCCGCAAATGCCGTCTTCGGCAATATGCAACAACGCGCCGATTAACGTATAACTGAAAAGGTTGCAAAGAATTTCGGCTATTGGATTTTGATAATAAATTTTGGCAACCTGCGCGAGTGCCAAGAATAAAAAATAAAGCGGCGGATAGTGAGACAATGTACGATGACTTTTGCGCCATTTCCAGTAAGCCTTACTTTCTTTCGGCGGATTTCCCTCAACTCTGTCAGGTAAAACCGCGCCAAAAATACTTGCCGCAACCATCAACGCATCATTCGTCGCCGCGTAGACTATAAATCCCGTCGCTATTTGATGATTCTGCCATTTCATAAATTTTAAACCTGTAACATATTTTGCATTATTTGCACAATATCGCTTTTATCTTTCATATATTCTGAAATTTTATTGACGTAACTTTGATTGTGATCAATATTCGCGGAATACCAAATGATTTGAGAAATTAAATCTTCATTGCTTGAATAATTCGCCCGCGCCATTGAAAAAGTTACCAGCTCCAACATTTTATAAGTCGCTACAAACATTCCGTAATTGAACGCTTTATTACTTTCAAATCTGAACGGGTACAAATTCATAAAAAATTCGTTGACAAGATAATTTTCTAAAATTGTCGAAACGCCACTGACAAATTTTTCACGTTCAAAATTTAGTTCGCTGTATCTTTTGGCTACTTCGCTGATTTTAAATTGTTCAGTTTCATTTGACAGCAAATTTAATGTCTCGGTAATTGCGTCCAAAATAATTCTTTCGCCTTGCCCTTGTAAAACTCCGCTGTCTTTGCCGTAAAGCGAATTTAAAAGTTCCATAACTATTTTTATATAGTTATGAACGTCGAATTTTAGAACGGCTGAAAATTGCGCTGATTGTTCCTGTAAAAATTTTGAACTCTGATAGGCAAGGTTGACTGCTTCCAGTTCGTCTATTCGATCATTATCAAATAACTCGTCAAGTTTATCGCAATATAATCCCAACATCATTAAACGCTTGTCGATTGTCAAATTGCGGTCTTGTAAAATTGCTGTCGCCGTTCTCTGTATCTTCAAAACTTGGTCAATAAATTCAGCAGAACAATTTACAGGTATTAATTTTTGAATTGTGTAATTGTCAGTTACTTCTTCAAATTTCAGTGATTCATCAGACAATAAAATTAATTCTGCGGCGATTGGACAAGTTAAAACTAAAGAACGCTCCCTGAAAGTCTTAAAATCCCAAATACGTCTGGGATAAGTCCTGCAAATTTCCGATAAAAATTCTTCGCCGTGTTTTCTCTGGATACTGCACCAATTATCATCAGTCAAAAACGGACAATTAAAATTTTCGTCAAGTTTTATCATGTATTCTTCAAGATTTTCTCTTTTGGTTATAAAGCGCGTTATCTCGTTAGCCGCACTTTTCGGCTTGATATGCGAATATTTTTTATAAGTTTTTTTATCAATAAAAATCTGCCAATTTCTGCAACATTTAGCAGAACATTTTTGCCCGTCACAGTGAAAACGGCTGACATATTCCGGTTGATAATATGTGCAAGTTTTTGACATTACGAATTAAAAGCCTCCGCCGATATTGAAATGGAAACGTCCGCCCTGTTTGCCGCGTCCATAATCTAAGCGCAACGGTCCCAGCGGTGTATTGAGTGCAACGCCGAAACCGACACTGCCATAAAGATTATTGCCTTTAGGGAAAAATCCCGTACTCCACGCGCCGCCATAATCGCCGAATATAATACCTTGAACTTTTTTGGCAAGCGGGAAACGATATTCAAGCGTTGCAAGAGCCATTCTGCTGCCTCTGAATTGGTCGTCACGATAACCGCGCAGAGTATTTTGTCCGCCGACTCTGAACATATTAAATTCTGTTAAATCGCCGTGCCCGTAACCATAAGCCAATCTTGCCGCCCAAACTTGTCCATGATCTCCGCCGGGACGGAAAAATTGATGTTCTATATTATATTTTTGAAATTTAAAATCGCCGCCCAAAAGTCCGCCAAATTCCGCTTCAAGTGAAACTCTGCTGCCGGTTGTAGGGTTATAAATATTATCGCGTGTATCAGTTACATGTTGGAAAATTATCGAACGTGTAACGCCGAAATTGTCATTGCGCCAATCTTCGCCCCAAATGCCGCTTCTGTCGCCTTCCTTACCTGATGCAACGTGGCGAACATATGAATCTTTGCGGTGACGAATCGTCAAATAATTTGTGGAATATTCACTTTGCGGACGGCTCAAAGTTATTTCACCGCCATAATATCTTCTCATGTAGCGTTCGTTTAATTCGCCGTCAGTATCGTAATCGTAATATTGATAGGTACGGTTATAAAGTTTCAAAGTTGCCGCAGTTTCTTTACTGTCAAGCCACGGTTTTCTGAATGAAAAAGCAAAGCCTTGCGCGTCGTTTTCTTTCGCACTTTTTTCATATGTAATTGAAATTGCGTCGCCTCTGCCGCGAAAGTTTTTATCTGAAATCGTAACATTTCCCAAAAGTCCGTCACGTGTACTGTAACCCGCGCCGACGCCAAATGTACCCGTGCGACGTTCTTTAACGTTGACTTCCATTATAATTGCGTTCGGCTCAATGCCCGGTTGCATTTTTATATTTACGTCTTCAAAAAATCCCAAATTATAAACTCTGTCCATTGAACGACGCGCCAATTTTGCATTGAACGGTTCGCCGACTTTTTGGCGCATTTCACGCAAAATAACTTTGTCCTTAGTCTTCTTGTTGCCTTTGACGGCATAACCTTCAAGCGTGCCTTCGTTAATTTTAATGGAAAGAATACCTTCGGGGGTGACGTTCATATCTGTAATTTTCATTAAAATATAACCGTCGCCGTGATATTTTTCTTCCAATTCCGCCAAACTGTTCTGCAAAATATTTTGATTCAAAACTGTATCGCGGCGCATTGAAAAAATTCTCAGCAACTCTTCTGTTGAATAAAGCGTATTGCCGCTAATTTCAATGTTACGCAAAACAGGATTTTCCATAACGTGATACGTAATTAAAACGCCTTCGGGAACTTCTCTGAAAGTTTGATACGCTTCATAAAAGTAACCGGTATTTAAAATTGCGTCACGATCGCGCAGCGCAATATCAGTATTAAATTTATCGCCTACGGTTGCCATAATCGCAACTTTCAGCGTCGGAAGTGTATAATCTGTTGCTCCTTCAAATTCAATATTAACAATAGTTTTGCCTTCAAAACTGCTCATATATTCACGCATGCGCGTTTCACTTTGCAAATCAATATTAACTTCTTTTGAAGATTCATCAGTAGCAGTAGTTTCAGTTTTTGAATCGTCAGCAGTTTTAGCGGTTGTTTCAGTTTTTGAATCGTCAGCAGTTTTAGCGGTAATTTCAGTTTTGGAATTGTCAGCAGTTTTTGCAGTTGGTTCAGTTTTGGAATCGTCAGCAGTTTTAGTATCAGTTTCAGCCTTTGAACTGTCAGCAGTTTTGGCATCTGTTTCTGATTCAAAAGTTTCAACTTTTTCAGTGTCATTTTCATTTTGTATGTTGGTTTTTGATTCTGCGCTTGCCTCTCCAACTTTAAAACCCATATGCAACGGCATTGTCAACATTACCGCCATGCAAATTGCTAATTTCTTATTCAAAGAAAATCCTCCTTATTCAACATTAGAATTTATATATTGCTTCTAAGCTAAAGATAAATTCGCCTCTTTCGCGTTCAACGGTAACTCCGATATTGTCATTAATATCATATTGAATACCGTAGCGCGTAATTTTGTCGCCGTTAAGTCCCTGCGTATACCGCAACATTAATTTATCGGTTACGTATTTGCCAATGGAAATATGGAATTGTTCGTCTTTTTTGTTGCCGTTATTTTCATCAGAAGAGTAATGATCAAAAGCACTGCCTGAACCGCTGGAAAATACAAATCTGTCAAGCCCCAACGTGCGTTTTACAGTGTCTTCAATACTTCCCAAAATACTCATCTGCAAGCCAATCGCCAAAATATCGCCCATTGACATATTTGTAGTACTGTTGCCGTAGGCGTCGCGCAGTGTCAGCAGTTGAATAATTTCTGTTTCAGTTTTTTCAGGCGTTGAAGTTAATTTTATCTGCGGATTGTTATTCAATGTGCCTGTAACTTCAAGCTGAACTTTGATATTTGAAACGCGGGCATCTGCCATAAAGTTTACACTCGGCAGGAATGACCCCAACTGATTAAAATGCATTTCGCCTTCTCGTACATCAAAGACGGTTGAAATATAATTTACGGTTGCGCCGCGTTTGGTTGAAATTATTCCCGAAGGTTTCGGATGGCGCGTTGAACCTTCATATCTTACGCCGCCGACCAGATACATATTATACAATCTTGAGCTGTAAAAGTGAACTTTTTCACCCAAATTTATTGAAACGTCCAATAAAATTTCCGGAAGTTCATCATCAGAATCGGGAATTGAAGGAACGCTGAATAAACATTTTTCAAAATCAACATGCCCCGCAATTTTCGGCAAAACTCTATCGCGCAGAGTTTCTTCTGTCAAAGAAAATTGCGCGTTCAAAGGTCCCGTGAAAAAGTCGGTGCGAATGTCCAAATTGTCCGCTATAAAATCAAATGTGTAATTGCTTAATTTGAAATTCGCAAAACTCAATCCGCCGTTCAGTGTAAATTTTCCTTCGCCGATATTGCCGCTGAAATCGTCAATAACAAATTTATCTCCGACAAATTCAGTGTCAATGTTGAAATGTTCAATCTGATTTTTCATGCCCTTAATTTTAACAGTGCCGTCGGTAAGAGAAATTTTGCCGTTAATTTGAGGATTCGCCGCCGTGCCTGTAATCGTTAAGCCGCCGCCCATTTCGCCTGTCGCCCATGCTACGGCGTTACTTAAAACGGGCAACAAACTTAAATCTGCGTCATCAAATGAAACTTGCAAATTCATCTGTGCATTTGGATCATTATTTTCAAGATAAAACGCCTCAACAGGAATCGTACCTTTTGCGCCGGCGTGGTAAATTTTATCACCGAGTGCGCGCTCAACTGCAAATTCTTTTACGTCAAATATCCAATCTTTGAAAAGTATATGCCCGCGCAATAAATCGAAAGTTGAACCTTTAATGCCGCCGGTTGCATTCAAGAAAAGAACGGCTTCAGGATTATTTATATCGCCCGTAATTTTAACGTCAACATTTGCGTCGCCGACAAATTCAGCGTCAACACCTGCCGCCGCGCCAAAAAATCCGAGTTCAAATTTTTCAGCCGAGCCATTCAAATTTAAAGGTCCATTCAAATTTGCACTGCCTGTAAGTTCAAATTTACCTTCCGCGCCTTGATAACCCTTGAAACGATTTATATTTGCAACGTGGTTAATCAAATTCATATCAAGTTCAACGCCGTGCAAGTCGTAATTTCCGACTGCGCCTTTTGGAATGGAGCCAATCAATCTGACACTTGGATTTTTAATTGTGCCGCCAATTTCAATACTGCTTGTCAATTCGCCGCTCAAAAGTTTTGCTTGATAATTTGCCAACGCCGCCAAAGATTGAATGTCAGCATTTTTAACTATCGCCGCGCCGTTAATTGAACCGCTTGCCAAATCTGCGCCCAAATACATTTCATAATTTCCGTTGCCTTGTTCAAATTTTGCGTCGTCAAGGACAACAGAATTTTGAGTCGCTCCAATATGTCCCGTGATATTTTTCAATTCCACGCCGTTAAAAATAAAACTGTCGCTTGTCAGTTGTCCGTCAAATTTCGGCGCGTTAACACTTCCGCCAATTATGCCTTCAAATTTTCCGACGCCTGAAACTTCATAGGGAAATTGATTTTTGAAACGCTTTAAATCAATTTCACGCCCGCGCACAACCATATCAAGCGCGTAATTTTTTATATTTAATGTGCCGTTCAAAACCATGTCAATCATCGGCGTTATAATTTCAAAATCTTGCAGGCGGAATCTGTCTCCGTCCTCAATGTAATAATCGCCGCGCATGCTGCTGATTAAAATTCCTTGATAACTGCCGTAATGCATTTCAACATAACCGACAAGTTCGGGCTCGTCAAAACTTCCCTGCACGCGAATTGTATTGTCAATTTCGCCTGTTAATTGTTGGTCAGGCGCAAGCAATTTTACAATTCCTTCAAGCCGTGCGCCGACTGTATCAAGTCGCACATTTAATTTTCGTTCTTTAAAATTTATCCAGCCGTCCATAACTTGCCATTGAGTTTTGCCGTCTTTTTCAAGCGAAAATTCACCAATATTTACGGCGTCCAGACTGCCGGACATTGCCAAAGCCATACTGTCAAATTTCTGATTAAAAATTTCGCCTTTAACGCCGCCATGTTTGGATAAATCAACCGCCGACATTGTCATTGCAACTTGCGGGTTGTCAATATCGCCGTGAATGGAGCCGCTGAAATCGCTCATACCGCTAACCAAAATTGCGGGGTCAAAAGTTTTTGCCAAAGATAAATCAACGTGTGCGCCGTAAAATTCCAAATCTAATTTTTTGGCGTCTGTAACAGTGCCGTCAAGATTTATTTTGCCTTTATTCGGCAAATTTAATTTGAGGTAGTCAAATTTTACGTCGTCTTCATTGAGATAAAACGAACTTTCAAAATCGTTTACGAGAAAATCTTGATAATAAATATTATTGCCGTTCGCCTGCCCGTAAACTTTCAAAGTTTTCAAGTCCGCGCCCGTGCCGTTCAATGCAACATCAGCATTGACACTGCCATAAATAGGAACGTCTGAACCTGCATAATTTCTAACCTGCGCGAGGTTTACGCCGTTAATTTTTAAGTGCGAATTATACGCCAAATTTTGCGCGTCAAGTTCAAATTCGCCCGTAACCGCACCGCCAAAAGTTTCGGCGTAAATATTTGAAAGATAAACCGAATTATTTGCGTATCTGAAATTAGTTCTTACATTTTGCGCGGAAAGATTTTCATAGCCGATATAATTTGAAGAAATTTCGGCGTCAACTTTAGGATTATTTGCCGTACCGAAAACGTGAGCAGTAAAAGCCGCTGCACCGTCAATACCAATATTTTCAATAACGGCGGCAGGGGCAAAGCCGTCAGATTCTGCAATTAAATCAAAATACATTTCATCAGTATCAGTGCGAATTGTTCCCTTGATTGTTGCAGGTTGTCCGTTCGCCGCCGCGCTTGCGTCAATGTTGTATTGCGAATCAGTAAATTTAACATTTCCGGCGATATTTTCAATTTCAGTTTTTTCAACTTTAACTGCGCCGTCAGAAACATTTGTAAAGCCGCTGTAACTCAAAACATCGCCGCGCCGATAAATATTCAGTACAACATTTTTTGCAAAGCCGCCGTGAATTTCCACGCCTTCGGGAATTGAATCGGCGGGAATATAATCCCAAATTTTTGAAACATCGGCAGTATCAATAATTGCGTTAATAATTTGTTTATCACTGCCGACAGTGCCGCTTGCATTAATTTGACTGCCGAGAGTTTTGGCAGATAATTTTGTTTCAATGGCGTTCATATCCGCGCAATCTGCCGACGCCTCAATTTCTTCTACAGAAATATTTTTGCCGTCAAATTCTGCGTTTACCGTGCCGCCCGTCAAATTTATTTCTGCGTCAAAAGTACTTTCGCCTGATTCTTTAATTTTTATGTCTTGAAAATTCCATGAATCATCAGTGCGTTTTTTTATGAAAGTTTGCACACCGCTTATATCAATTTTATCAATCGCACCCGCGCCGTAGTCATATAAATTCAAAAGTTTGAAAGTAATTTTTGCGCTGTCAACCTTCGCCATAATTTCATTTTTGTTGTCAAAAACTTCAACATTTTCAATAACTAACGCGCTGTCTTCAAGTGAAGAAATTTTCCATTCGTCAAGGAAGGCATTACCGATTTTAACGGGCGTGCCGATTGATTCGGTTGCTATTTGTTCGGCATGGTTAAGCGCGTCGCGCAGAATATATTCACGTTTTGCAAACAAATAAAAACCGCCGAGAATAGCGGTTGCAAAAAAAATCCCGACGAGTGTTAAACAAATTTGACGAATGGTAAATTCTTTTCCGAACATTTTCACGGCAAGCCCTCCTTTTGTAGTTGGGTAGTTTTGTAGTGGGATAGTTGGGTAGTGTGATAGTGGTGTAGCTGATAGCCAATAGCTGATAGCCAGTAGCCAGTAGCCTGTAGCTTGTATCCAGTAGCTTGTAGCTAACCGCTAACTGCTAACAGCTAACCGCTAACTGCTAACCGCTATCTACTGTTCACTAATAGGCGTGGCGTCTGAAAGATCAATAGTAACTACAGGCTTTGTTTCTTCAATTTCCGGAACATCAGAATAATTTTCGTTAATTGCAGCGTCTTCACGTGCGTCTGCTGCAGATTTTCCTTCAGCTTCAGCGGCAACATAACGAGTAACATCAATGCTGACAGGTATACCCATAGCCTTATTTAAAGACGCTTTAGCCGTGTTGTAAGTGTAAAGCGCGTTGTAATAATTATTTTTGGCTTGAGTAAGTTTGTCAGAAGCGTCCATAACGTCCAAGTTTGTACCAACGCCCGCCGCATATCTTACTTGTGCAATTTTAAAATCTTCTTCCGCGCTTGAAATTGCAACTTGAGTAGTGGCAATATTTTTTTCTGCCGCATGTAAAGTTAAAAAC
>CAJOGS010000052.1 GCA_905234045.1 uncultured Selenomonadaceae bacterium
TTTTGCCGTCAATCAATGAAACGGCGTCCGCCATATCTTCCGAAGTCAAATTAATTGTGTCCAAAATAAAAAGCGGTTTCAGCGGACGAATTTTTACCAATTCGCCGCGCAGTGGAATTGTTCTGTTTTCCATCTGCATTTCAATATGACTTTCATCAGTATTATTTAAATAAGAGCCGTAGGCAATTAAAGCGACTGCCAACAATAAAATAATGGTCAATCCTATAAAATAAAATTTTTTCATTTGTTAAACCTCGTCTTTGCAGTTAGGGCGTGTTGGTAAATTTTTTTTTATGAAAATTCATTGCTGGGGTCTGTAGAATAATTTTTTTTTTTAATTCTTTTCTTATTGAACGAACTTTTTCTTTGTCTTGTCAAAATTCGTCGAATTTGCAAGTACAGCAAATGCTCGTACTCCTCGCATTTGCAAGAAAGACGCTTTTTGCTATCATCGAACAAAAATTAATTCGTGAAATTATTCAACACGCCCTAATAAGAGTTTACCAACAGTCCCTATTGCTTTAATTATCCGCTAATCACCGATCCGCGCAATTTCCAACGCTTTTTCTGATTTTTTCCCGTTTTCTACTGCCTCGTTATAAAGCGATGCATCAATTTCTATTGGAACGCCCATAGCTTTTTCAAGTTGCGCCCAACTTGTATGATAAGCATAAATTGCATAAAAATAATTTGTTTTAGCCTGAGTCAATTTTTCTGAGGCGTTCATAAAATTCAAATTTGTATCAACGCCTTCTTCGTAGCGAACTTTGGCAATTATACATTGTTCTTCAGCTTGTTTAACGGCGTTTGAATTTATTTCAATATTTTGTTCGGCAATTTTTAAATTGGTGTAAGCGTTATGAACTTCAAGGCGAATTTTTTCAGATTGTTGTTTAGCTTGAGATTCAGCTTTTTTCAGCGCGGATTTTGCTCTTTTCACTTGAGCCGAAGTTACATTATTATCAAAAAGGCTCCAATTTAATTGAACGCCTGCCGCCCAACGTTCTGCATCGTGGTCAGCTTTAAAAGCACCTTCGCCTGAAAAAGTTCCGCTTGCTACTGCAGAAATATTTGGGCGCATTTCGGATTTTGCGGTGTTTATCATTTCTTCTGAACTTTTTACTGCATAATTAGCTGCGATTCCGTCCGGACGGTGATTCAAGGCATAATTTAAGCAAAATTCTTCGCTTTCCTTGTACGGCGTAAAATCTAAATGTTCTTCAACAACCAAATGAGTATCGACAGGCAAGCCGAGAATATTATTCAAAGTGGACACTGCATTTTCATAACTTGCACGAGTAGCATTTAAAGAGTGCTGACTGTTTGCAATTTGAACATTCGTAGCCAAAACATCACTCATTGCAACCGTGCCGACTTCATATTGAATTTGTACCGTTCTCAAATGTTCATAAAGATAATTTAATTCTTCCTGCCTGACTTTCATTAAATCAATATCTTGTAAAACTTGAAAATATGCCTCCGACGTATTCCATTTTATTTCTTGCCGTGAGTTTTCCAAAAGTAAATCAGAATAATTTAAATTATATTTCGCAGATTTTTTTTGACTTTCCAATCTGCCGCCGGTATAAATCGGCATTTGCAAATTTATTGAATTGTAATTTTCTGATTTATACGACGGGAAATCAGAATATCTTCTGTTGTTTTGGGCAAAAAAAATTTGCCGTTCTTCTTCGCTCATTGCGTCAATCATTTTGCGGTTACTGCGGGAATCGCCGTAATATCTGCCGCCAATTTTATTCCAACTGCTTGACCAATTAATTTTTGGACCATAACTTCTGCGTACTGCCGACAAATTCCAGCGTGCAATTTCTCTGTCTTCGGCGGCTTGTTCAATCGTACGGTTATTTTTTAACGCCAAATTAATTGCGTCTTGCAAATTTATTTTAAAAACTTCTTCTGCTTCGGCATTTCCGCCAAAACTTAAACTTATACCGAGAATAAAAGTTAAAAACTTTTTCATTAAATTTAAACCTTCTCAAAAAGTTTTTGTAATATGTCTTTGAAATTTTTTAGGGAGTATCGGTAAACTATTTAAAAAAAATAACGAAAAAAATTTGTTAGATGAGAGCAAAGAAATAAGAGGTCGCGCAGTACGCGCTTTTTAGTGGTTAGTTATTAGTGGATAGTAAAATACTACCGATCTAACCACTATCTACTACCTACTACTTTGACAAGACAATGAAAAAGTACTTTAAATATAAAAAATCTTAAAAAAATAAGCGTTTACCTACACACAATAGAAAAAGTTTCATCAAGCGAAAGTTTACCAACAGCATCCAGGGACTAGTTTTTAATACTAATCACTAACAACTAACGCCTGTTTCTGACAGACCGACTTACAATAAATTTTTATAATAAAATTCAGTTTCA
Source organism: uncultured Selenomonadaceae bacterium (assembly GCA_905234045.1). Classification (GTDB taxonomy): domain Bacteria; phylum Bacillota; class Negativicutes; order Selenomonadales; family Selenomonadaceae; genus Quinella. The sequence goes on from CAJOGS010000052.1 coordinate 2,392, forward strand.
CTTTGATAATTTTCAATAGTATTTTCGCCGCGTTCCAACGCAATTAAACCTGTCCTTATAATTTCCAAAATACCATACGGCGAAAGTAAACGAGTAAAGGCAGTAACTTTTTCGTCATTGCCGGTAATTTCAAAAATTAAATTCGTCGGCTGAACGTCAACAACATGAGCGCGGAAAAGTTCAGCCATTTTTAAAACGTCCAAGCGGTTAGTGTCGTCGGCTTTAACTTTTATCATAGTCATGCCGCGTGTAACTGCATTAGCCATATCAAGGCGTTGCACTGCGCGAACGACCGGCATTTTTTCTAATTGTTTAATCATTTGTTCAACTAAATTTGAATCGCCATGAACAACAACAGTAATTCTGGAAAATTCCGGCGACTGAGTAACACCTACAGACAGACTGTCAATGTTAAATTCACGGCGGCTAAACATACTTGCCACGCGCACCAGTACGCCCGGCTGATTTTCTACGTAGACTGATAAAACGTGTTTCATTAATAAAACTCCCTTGAAAAATTATAAAAAGATTGTACTACCTCCTTAAAAAAGTTTCAACTACATTAAATTTTTCAGATTGTCCTGTCGGAACAACAGAAAATAAAATTCCTATGTTATAGTAGTTAGTAGTTAGGTTCGGGGGCGTGTTGGTAAAATATTTTTTGTTAATTGTTTTTATTTAAATTTACGTTTCTTTTCAAAAGAAAAGTAACAAAAAAGTCGTTCAAAGAAAGTGCACAGGCAGCACAGTTTTTTTTGACTTTACCAACAGCCCCCTAACCAACTGACAATAAAAAAATTAATTTTGCCGTTATGCAGGAATTTTTATTATAAAATCAAATTTTACCTAGAATAGCGGTATTGTCTTGAAAAATTTTTCTGTTCTCAGCATTTTTTAATTATAAAGAAATATTTTAATTTCAGCTTATTTAAATTATGAAGAAGGAGGATTGATTATATTGAAGAATTTTGCCGCCCTCCCATGTGCAATAATACTTTATTTTTTAGGTTTGAAAATATCATATGAATTTCTTACTCGTGTTATTGATAAGCCGATAGAGTGGCAAATATTGATAGTTGCGATAATGGGATTGTTTTCTATAGCAATCGTAAGAATAATTATTAGTTGGAAATGGGACGCTTCGATATTTGGACAAATGGCAATGATATTGCTTGGAGTAATTTTTGGTGTAGCGGCGATTTTTTCATATGCAAGAAATTATGATGTTATGGAAAATGGCTTTGAGTATGATATTTCTTTGGCAATACTCTCTGTAGAGGCATTATTTTTCAGCAAAAAATAATTTTTTGGCGTAGAAATTTTTTTTAAATACTCTATTAATTTTAAATTTATAAAAAGTTAATTAAAACCTGCTGAGAATAAAACAGTAAATTTAAATAAAAAAAGCGCAAATAATGCGCTGAAAATTTTTGATAAAGTCCCTTTCGGCGAAAGTCGGGAGGGATTTTAAATTATTTTTCGACAATATTTTTTTCTCTGTCATCGCGCAGAAATTCTTGTCCCAAAAACGCCGCGCCCAAAATGGTAATATCTTTTGAAGTCATTCCCGAAGTATTCATTGACATCAAATGCCCTTTGGCGTCGAAAAGTATTTCTTCAACCAAAACGCGCGTGGTATTTTGTTTTGCATCTCTGACCGGTTTTGTATGAATCATCGGAATAATTATAAATTTACTGCCGGAATTTTTCGCCGCGTCAATATATTCTTTGACGTTGTAAGAAAAATCGTTGGACTTTTTTATTTCGGTAAAATTCGGTTCTCCAAATGTTACGTTTGAAAATCTTGAGGCGTAACCGTCAATTAAAACAGGCTTGATATATTTTTCATCAATCGGCTTGAAACTTTTACGCACCATACTAATCGGCGCAATATAAACAGGCGTTTTAATTTGGTTTTGCGAATTAATTTTTAAACCTGCGTCATAAAATTTTCTCAACGCGCAATCAAGATACAGAGACATTGCATGTGCATATTGCGTGGAAGATTCAACCTGCTTGTAGTTTACCACTTCGCCAAAATGCGTATAACCAAACATATCTAATGACACGTCAACTATATCGCTGTCCATTACACAGCGCGTTAAATTAATTTTGTCCTTGTACTTTTCGGCAAAATTTTTGTTGCCGACAGCGGGCGCGCCGAAAGTTACAACTTTAACATTGCTCATATCTGCGCCGGCGTCAACCATTCTAACCGCTATCATCATTGCAACCGCGCCGCCCAAACTGTGCCCCGTGATATAAATTTTTTCGTCAGGGTGATTTTTTATGTATTCAACCAAAAAATTTAGAATACCGCCGCCGAGTGCGGCATCCGCGTAATCTTTGAAACCTTTGTGAACTAAAATTTTGTCGTCTGAATCGTCCAGCGGAATCGGTTTAACTTTTATGTCAATTCCAACGTCTTTTAAATCTTCAGTGCCTGTTATAAAAAATACTTTTGTAATTGTGCCGTCTGAATCATTTTTACTCATAAAATGAATTTTGACATTAATTTTTTCTGACGGATTTTCAAATTTATCAATTTTCCAACCGCGTGCTTCAAAAAAACTTTTCGATAAATCGCCAATTTCACCTTGATAAGCCGCCGCCGAACTAATGGCGCAAATTAATTGAGTGCGTTCAGGTTCCAATTCAGCCGCGTTTGCTGTACTTAAACTTGAAAGCATAATTGCCAGTGCCAAAATTAATTTTTTCATTTCAATCCCTCTTTTCTAAAAAAAATCTAACCTAGTGGCTGTTGATAAAACCAAAAATTGTGTAACTTTTGCAAGTGTAGGAAACGGCAGTCACGGACAACCGCTAAACGCCCTTTATTTTTGGTACTTGCAAAGGCGACGAAGAGACGCGCAAAGAAAAAGTACATTTTAAAAATTAAAAAAATTTTACAAACAGTATCTATAAATATCTTAAAATTGATTTTACCAACACGTCTTAAAAAATTTTGAAAGTTGGAATTTACTAACCCTTAGCAAATTACTTTTACTAGGGAGTGTTGAAAAATTAATTGAAATTGCTAATTCACGAATTAAATTTCGTTCGATGAGAACGAAAAACTAAGATGGCGCACAGGACGTGCGCCTCAGGCGGTGCGTTTTTTTCGAGGACGAAAAAACAGCACCGCAAAAAGCGTCTTTCTTTTTGGTACCTTTTTCTTTGACGCAACAAAGAAAAAGTACTTTAAATATATAAAAACTTTCAACAAAAAATTTGATAACAGCATTATTCAACACGCCCTAGAAAAAAAATTAAATTTAATAAAAAAAATATCTAAAAATAAGATTTTACCAACAGCCCCTAAAAATGATAAACTAAAATCGCTGAAAATACGATATATTATTTATAACAAATTAAAAAGGAGCATTTAATATGACAGCACAGGAAGTTATAAAAAAATTTATAGCGGCACTGGACAACCAGAATCACAGCACCGGCACTGCCGCACTTGATGACGCTGTAAGAAACAGTTCAAGATTTAACGGCGTTCAAGATGTTATCGACAATTTTTTGAATGACCAAAAATCTATTGAACGTCAAGCAATTAAAGATATTCTCGGTAGCAATTATAAAGAAGAATACGCGGAGTTGCAACTTTCAGATTTGCTTGAGAGGGCGAAAACTGATTCAGACCTAAAAGCCGTTTTGAGCGCGGAGTCAAATTATTCATACGAAAATTACAATTATGGAAATAAAAAATTTACTGCCGCCGAAAGAATCAGAATGGAGACGGCAAATAAATTTTTGGAAGAGTGCGGAATTGCACTGCCCAATTATTGTTTCCGTAACGTTTCGACAGTTTCTTATTCTGACGGAACTACAGAGCAAAAATTATTGGTAACGGCTTACCCGACTTCAGGATTAACCGGCAATACTGACACGGGCGCAATTACAGGCGCGGACGCGGGCGGCGAAAAAGTTAAAACCGCTCAAAGTGTAGTTCCGGAAATTGGAAATAAATATGTCGCCAAAGATTCCAAGCCACAAATTATTACGACAGGCAGCAACGATTGGATTGTAAGCGGCTCAAAATACAGCGATACAATTTACAGCGGCGGCGCAGATTCAATCAACGCGGGCGACGGTTTTGACGTTGTTTATATCGAAGGCAACAACGCCACAGTTAAGACGGGAACGCTTGAAAATGATGCCATTACAGTTCGTGAAAATGTAAAAAATGTTACACTTGCAGATTTGGATCAATGGGACGATTTGAACATTGAAGGATCTTTTGAAGTAAAAAGCGCAAAATTTGACAGCACAACCGACACGGTAACAATTACTGACACGACAGGGCGCACTTTGATTGTTGAAAATTGGACGAACGCCAAAAATTCTACAATTCGTATCGGCGTAGAGGCGGCAAATTATATCCACAGATCGGAAAATGTCGGCGGGCAAAAATTAGGCGAATGGATCGGCGATTTCATTTCATATGAAGACACTTCAAGCGAAGATAATATTATTGCGCCTTCGTCTGAACCTTCGCCGGTCATTGTAAATTTAGACGACGTTACAAGCATTGGCGGCAGTTTCAATTCGGCAAACGGCGCACGCTCTGCAACTTATAACGCAAGTTTAACAAGCGGCAACGTCGGCACCGTTTCAAGCGAATTTACAGGCGTTGAAAAATTTACAACGCACGGATTGACGGTTGAACTTTGGGGCAGATCTTCAACTTCTTCAGATAAAAATGTTACAAGTTTGACGTACGACGAATTAACGAGCGATGAAAAAGCCGTCTTTGCAGGTTTATATAAATGGTGGGTCAAAGAAGGCTTGAAACTCAATGAAGAATCTTTCGGCTTGAGTTTCACCGAAGACGACGCAACAAGTAATACTATCAAAGTTTTTTTCTACAACGGCGAATCAGGCAGCGGAACTTTGGCATTTGTAACAAATGATTCTTCAAATAATTTGGAACTTGCAATAAATATGTCAATGTTTACAGACATTGCCGAAACTGATGAAGACGGTCAAGTTGTTTTTAATGCAAATAATATCCTTCGACTTGACAGAACTTTAGCGCATGAACTTAATCACGCAATATTAAAAGCAAATGTCAGCAACTTCAACAAATTACCGCAATTTTTTGCTGAAGGTTTAGCCGAATTGGTTCACGGCATAGACGATGAACGTATGTCAAGAATTTGGGATTTGGCGGCAAGAAATACAACAATCGTAGGCACAGATACGACTGTTTCAGAAGGCGCGGTAAGAATTGAAAAAGCGTTGAGTTTAACCAATATCAATACAGGCGAAGAAGACGCCTACGCGGCAGGTTATATGTTCCTGCGCTACTTTGCAAAAAAAGCCGCCGTTCAAACTGAAAATCTTCCGCCGCTCGGTGAAACTGTCGTCAAAATAAGTCTCAGCGGCGCAAATGAAACTTATTATGCAGATTTAACTGAAAGCAGTTCAATAATCGACGCCGTTACAACTGCAGACAGTTCAAAAGTAAGCGTCGGCGTAGCAAAAGATCATAAATACACCGCCGCCGCAGGTATCAGACAAATTATCACGGCGACTGACGGATTAGACTGGAATTTCGGCTCTGTCAGCGACGATATGAGCATTGTTTCGGGACGCGGCGCGGATAAAATTTCAATCAGCGGCACAGAAAATGATGTCAATCTCGGCGACGGAAATAATTCAATTTATGCCGAAGGCGAAAATAATACAATCATAACCGGTGCAGGTAATGACTCTGTTATATTAAACTACACGGAGAAAAATAATCAAATTAATCTCGGCAACGGCGATAATTATATTTCGCTTACAGGTTCACAAAATGTAATTACAACCGGCACAGGTAATGACGTTGTTAAATTTTCTAAAATTAGCAGTATTGCAGGAAGTGCTTCTTCAAATTATCTCGAAAGCGGCGACGGCAACGACTCTTTGAATGTTACGGGATACAACAACTCAATCAGCGCGGGCGCGGGCGACGATACTGTTGTAATGTTCACTTCTGACAGTTCGATAGACGGCGGCACAGGTAGCGATTATTTCCAAGTTTCAGGCGCAGATAATATTGTAAACGGCGGCGCGGGCAACGATAAAATTTACATTTTCAATACAAAAAATGTAATAAACGGCGACGGCGGCGCAGATTATTTCCAGATTAGTGGCGCAAATAATATCGTCAACGGCGGCGCAGGCGATGACCAAATTTATATTACAGTTTCTGACAATACAATTTACGGCGGCGCAGGTTCAGACCTTATTAAAATTGATAAGTCTTCAAGTCTTTCAGATTTTACGATAGCCGATATAAATTATCGTGAAGATATACTTTTTTTTAACGGCGTTATCGGCTCTATTGAAAAAATTTCTGACGGTATCAAAGTTAATTATAAGGACAGCAACATAAGCGTAAATATTCATTTCCCAGATACTGACTTGCCGTCTTTAGATAATCTCACAATATATGATAATCCTCAGATCAACGATGATGGCATCACTAACGTTAATGTCAAGAAATTGAACTATTATGTTTCAATGCAACCTTACACCGGCTGGAAAATTATTGATGGCGACGCCTGCTACTATATCGAAGATGAACTTTATGCAATAATTGCAGGATTAAATTTAGACGGCATTACCGTTGTTAACGGCGAAATCCCGGGTATATCTTTTGAAGGCAAAAATATTATCGTTAATGAAAATTTAATCAGTGACAATGATGTTTCATTTGAAAGCGACGGATATATTTTAAAATTCGAGGCAAACGGCAACAGCTTTATAATGGGTACCTCCTTCAACGATACAGTTTCAATCAAAGATACTGTTTTTGAAGGTGACAGCGGATTAACCGCCTACACTTTCGGCGAAAATGATACTGTTTCAGTCAACAATTTTACAGTCAAAGATCAAGGTTTCGCTGATATTGACGCCGGAGCTGATGACGATACAATTTCTGTCAGCAACAGTAAAAATATTAATGTCATAGGCGGCAACGGCAACGATACAATTTCTGTAAACAACAGCACGGGAATTAATATCGCAAGCGGCGAAGGTCAAGACGTTTTATCTTTCGACGGAAAAGTTACGGCTGTAATTAATGATTTTTCGGCAGACGATACAATTTCTTTGAGCAGTGCAATTTCAGAGGCAACTTTTGAAAGCGGCGTTTTGACACTCGGCAACGTTCAACTTACTCTTACAGGCGTTAATGAAATTACAAAAGAATCTGAATACGCAAATACAAAAATTATTAACGGCGGCAATACTGTAACGCTCGGTAAATTGTTGGGCTTTGTATCTTGGGAAATTAGCGGCACAACTGCAAAATATGGCGATTCGATTACAATCAGCGGCATTAGTTCAAATGCAACCGTTGACGATTTTGAATTTGACGGAGATAAAACTGTAACAATTTCAAATAACGCGCTGAATAAGAACGGCGAAATTACAATTTCAAGCGGTTACAATTTGGCACTCGGTACAGACGTTACAGAAATTCCAAACGATATTGCAGAACATTGGGAAATTGCAAACGGCAACGCCGCCTACCTTTCAACAGGTTCAAGCGCAGGTTATGTTGTCGAAAATAATCAGATAAAATATCAGGCGGCAAGCGACGGCGAAACAGTAATTTCAATTACAGGATTAAAAACTTCAGCAACTGCAAAAGATATTAC
>CAJOGS010000053.1 GCA_905234045.1 uncultured Selenomonadaceae bacterium
AATTGCATTGAAAACTGTTCGAGAATTCAAAGCGGGACGTCCTGTGGATTTTGGTTTCGGCAAGTGCGGCTCTATAATTTTCCATTGCTCATCGGTTATTTTATGATAAAATGATTTTGACATAAGCATTTCCTTTCGGTTTAGGTTTCAACTTTATTTTACCAAAAGTTTGTGCTTATGTTTTTTTATTTTAGGAGTTTACCAACACGCCCTAGTTGGAACAAAAGACGTGTTAAGATTTATACTGGAATTGGAAACTTATTCACGCGGAGAGAAATTTTTGGCTAACTCTAACGATTATGTATCACAATTATATCAAATGAATGCTGAGATTTTTTTACTTTATCTTGAACATTTAACGGCGCACTTTTTCATACAATTAAAACAAGGTAATACTGATGATTTATTAGCAGGAGTGAAAAACAATGTTACAGTTTAAAAGTCGGGCTGAAATGTCAGAAGAAAAAATTACGAAAAATCGGCAACCGTTTATAATTCAAAATATTTCTAAGGTAAATTTTAAAAGTAAGTACCTTTCCGATAAATTTGACGGTGTACAATTAGTTCCAAATGTGAAAACTTAATTTAATTTTAAGGATATTTCAGATGGTAAAAAGACTGATTAGAAATTTTAACGAGGTTTTTCTTGATGTATATTAATAGGTTATCCTACAGAAGGCGAAAGTATTGTTTGTTGTTTAAAGACAGCTAACGATACTTCGCCATTCTTATTTACGGGCGTTATTGATTGTTACCGCAATGAACAAGCTAACTACACAGTTGAACTGTTAAAAAAATTGGAAATTCAGAAGTTGGACTTATTATGTTGGACTCATCCCGATGCAGATCACTCTTTGGGCATAGATGAATTAATTTGCAACTACGTTAATAAAGATACAGTGGTATCTATTCCAATTTCTTTACTGGAACATAAAGAAGATTTCAATGAATATTCTCGGCAATATTGTCAAATGATTTTAAACCGCTTAAAAACAAGGAAGTTGGAAGATAAAATTCAGTTGAAGTATACAGGCAATGATACTGAAGTTTATGCGAGGGATTATTTGAAAATCAATCAAGATAAAAGTTACAGTCTCCGAATAAAAGCACTTGCTCCTGATTCAGCGTTAGTAGCTAATCTACTAAATCGTAAAACTATGGAAAATAATATATTTTCGATTGCGCTGTATCTGAAATTTGAAATGTTAAATGTATTATTCACCGGCGATATAGAAAATAATACAATTAGAGCGTTGCAAGATACTTGGGATTTGCCGGATAATTTCCATTATATTAAAATTCCTCATCACGGTTCAGCATCAGCATCAAATTTAATAGATATTTTGGAACGTCAGCAAAATCCAAATGTTATTGGCGAGGTTGCTTGTTCAACAGTTTTTAGTAAAGCTAAACTTCCTGAGCAAAAAATCTTAGAAAGGTATAATTTTATTTTTAAAAAAGTTATTTGTACATCAGATATTATTGGTTCATCTCCTGCGGCAATAATACATTCACGTTTTGATATAAATAGACTAGAATTTATTACAGAACCAATGAAATTTGATTTTTAATAAAAATTAATATCGAAAAAAATCCCGCCATTGAGCGGGATTAATTTTTGTAAAAATTTCCAAAATCTGCTCGCAAAAATCAAGCGGCAGTTTTGTTGCACTAAAAAAAGCTGCCTTATTGACAGCCCCCAAATTTGCGTTTATAATTCGCTTATGTCATTAAATACAATCTCGGCAAACCAATAGCCGATATAATTTCAATATTTACGTATTGGAATTATATCAGTCTGCTTTGGTTATGTCAAATTTTTTAATCAAAGGAGGCTTTTTTTATGGAAAATATTAACTTTTTGATTGAAAAAATTAAGCAAATTCCGCCTGAAGATTTACTCGGACGCGGCGTTATTTCGCAAGCTAACGACGGGAAATCTTATATTTGTCCTTTCTGCGGTAATGGTGAAGGCGACGAAGGCGACGGCTTAACACCTTCATTTCTCAATAACGCTTGGATTTGGCATTGTTTCCGCTGTAATGCCGCTTTTGACAATATTAAAATTTTTGCTGAGTATTACGGATTAGATAATAACAGAGAATTTGTTAAAATCCTCCAATGCGCCGCTTATGATTTTGGCTTTTCTGAAATAAATTCAGATGATTTTCAGAAATCTGCTACAAGTCGGGGAAATTCAGATGATTTTCAGAAATCTGCTAAATGGGATTCAAACAGTGGATTTGAAAATTTACTTTCCGCAAAGGAAACGGCTGAAATTCTCGATGTTTCGCCAAAAACGCTTGAAAAATGGCGCATTCGCAAACTTTTCGGTTGTCCGTTTTTTACTGCCGATGTTCAAAAAGGCGACACTTGGTATTATTACCGCGAACGTGTAGAACAATTAAAATCCGTCTATCAAAAAGGTACTTTGCAGAGTATGTACAAACTTGCCAATAATTTTGAATCCCCTGAAAATTATTCAGATAATTTTCAGAAAACTCCTTCAAGCCCCCAACCATTTCTTTCAGTTAGTGAAAAACTCAAAAACGAAGATTTTTATAATGAAAGAGAAGTTGCTGAAATTCTCGGCGTTGAAAAATCTACTGTAAAAAAATGGCGTCAAACAAACAAATTTGCAGCCGATTTAAAAGACCATAACGGAATTTTCTGGTATGACAAAGAGCGCGTTGAACAGTTTAAAAGCATTTATCAAAATCACCCTCGAAGAAAAAATTCCGCCCTTGCTGATTTTCAACCTGAAAAAGTGATTCCTCCAACTTTTCCAGAATATCCAAAAGTCAACGATAAAATTACTCCCAAAATTACGCAAGAAATAGTTAAATCTCCTCGACAACTTGCGCAGGAACAAAAGGACGCAGAAACTAAACAAAAAGAAATTGAAATTGTAAAAGACGATATTAAAATTGCTCGGACTAATTTAAAAAAGTTCGTCGATAGTCAAGGCGGCTCGTGGCGCGGCTTAACTTTTGAAACGCTTGATAAATATAACTGCGGCTTTATTGGCGACTGGACGCCCCCACTTTCACGCGCTAACGATAAAAAACGCACTCCGACGCCGCGCGTTATCATTCCTGCCGGTATTCATTATTTGGCGCGTTTGACTGTTCCTATTCAAAATTTTAAAAACGCCTTCGACTTCCAATATATAAAAGATAAACCGCACGCTTTACCTAAGCACGCCTTCGCCACTGATTTTATCACTTCCGACGCTACAAAAATTTTTATCACCGAAGGCGAAATTGACGCTATGTCTTTAAATCAGATTTACGGCGGGCGATATTCTGCCGCTGTTGCCACTCTCGGCGCGGCTGTTTCTAAAGATATTGCTAATGAAATTTTTAACCGCCTTGACGCCGTTTTTGCTGATTCTAAAAAGCCCGTCATTATTATTCTTTTCGATGACGACGACGCGGGCAGAAAAAACGCTCCTAAACTTTGCGAAGAATTTATTAGGCGCGGTTTTCCTGCTGTTGTCGATTTTTACAAAAGTAACGACGGAAATAAAATTGACGCTAATTCTATTCTTGTCAATCAAGGCGCGGACGCCCTGCGCAGTCTTACCAATAAAATTGTCAGCAGTAACGCCAAAAATTTCGATAAACTTCGCGCAGATATTGAAATCGCGCAGGTTAAAGCCGCTAAACGCGCTGAAAAGCAACGCCTTGAAGCTGAAAAAGTTCAAAAACAGCAACGCCTTCAATCCGTCATTTTCGCCTTACCTCATACTGATCAAGATAACGCCACGCGGATTTTTGAAATGTACGGCGATACTATTCGCTATAACACCGAAACAAGCTACTGGGGATTTTTCAAAAATGGCGTCTGGACTTTTCCGACCGCCAACAACTCCGCGCTTTATCCTTACACGCGCAAACTTGCCGATTTTATCGCGCAGAATCGCCCTAAAAATAAAATCGTTCAAAATGCCGATGGTTCCGTTTCTGCTGATGAATCACAAAAACCCGTTACGCCTGAAAAAGTTGAAATTGGTGAAAAACTTGCTGACAAATGGCGGCAAGCCAAAACTCAAAGAAATGCTATTGAACTGTTAAAAGGTGTTACTCAAATTCATATCACGCAAAAGGATTTAGACACTCATAATTTTTTATTGAACGTCAAAAACGGCGTTTTAGACTTAGAGACGGGGATTTTATATCCCGCCGCGCCTGATTTACTTTTCACTAAGCAAGCCAACGTTATTTATAATCCTAACGCCGACGCGCCAATTTTTGAAAATTTTATTCGGCAAATTCTCCCCGACGAACAAACACGCGCCGCCGTTTTGCGTTGGTTAGGGTATTGTTTAACAGGTTCAGTCCGTGAAGAAAAATTCTTGTTCGTACACGGTAAAGGCGGCAACGGTAAAGGAACTTTGTTTAAAACTGTTCAACATATGCTTAACGATTATGCAACTTCTTTCAAAATTGATACTGTCTTGAAACAAAAATTCCCGAAAGACGGCGACGCCGCCACACCTGAAATTGCTAAATTGTGCGGGGCGCGTTTAGCAGTTGCGCCGGAAATTCCGCCCGGTAGGGAGATTGACACTGCTTTAGTTAAAAATCTTTCCGGCGGCGATATTATCACTGCTCGGCGTTTACATTCCAACAGCTTTAATTTTTATCCTACTCATAAATTTGTTTTTGAAGGGAACGACTTGCCACGCGCTGAAAATGTTCGTGATGTTGGTTTTCTCCGGCGTTTTCAAGTTGTCGATTTTACAGAGCAATTCGACGGGAAAAACGCTGATCCGCTTTTAAAAGACAAATTAACTACTGCTGATGAATTGAGCGGCGTTTTAAATATTTTACTTCGTGAGTGTCTGGAGTGGCAGAAAAACGGCTTGATTGTTTCCGACGCTATGGAAGTTACCCGCACTAGTTACCTTGCCGAAAATGACTTTATCGTTAATTTTATCAATGATAACTGCATTTATAACAGTCAAAAATCAATTCCTCGTAAGGCGTTTTTAGATCGTCTAAAAAAAGAATATCCTCAAGCATACAAATTTACTAATACAAAACTTGTCGATATGGTCTGCAGTGTTGACGGCGTTACAAGTTTTTTAGACGGACACACACATAAAAACGTTTTTAAAGGTATTGCTTGGGCTGACGAAGATCAAAGCGAATTTAATTTCTGAATTACAAATAAAAAATGCGCAGGAGTTTTTTCTCTTGCGTTTTTTTATTGCTTAAAATGAAATACAAATGGCGTCAACAAGCCAAAAGGCGGAAAATTGCGGAAGTCAAAATTTAACAAATGGCGTCAGTAAGCCAAAAGGCGGAAAACTGCGCAAAAATCGATTTTTGACAAATGGCGTCAATAAGCCAAAAGGCGGAAAATGCGGAAAATTAGGCGGAATTTTGGCGGAAAATCAAACCGTTACAAATAGCGTCAATAAGCCAAAATGCGGAAAAGCGGAAAAATTTGCAAGCATATTTGTCTAAAAAAATTTTGATATAACAAAATAGTTGGTAATTTATAAAAAAAAATTATAGTATATAACAAAAGGGTATATTTACATTTTGATTTTATTATAGGAGATCAAAAACTAGGGTAATAAATAAGGAGCAAAAATGCGCTTTTCCGCAAAATAGCGTAATGACGCCATTTTTGTTTTGCGGAATTTTCCGCAGTTTTCCGCAGTTTTCCGCAAAATAGCGTAATGACGCCATTAACTGTTTTTGAAAACTGCGCAGGCGTTTTCATTTTCCGCAATTTGGCGTAATTACGCGCTTTTTTAGTTCGGGCGTTCACGGAGGAAATTTTTGACAACAAAAAAGCCCGTCGGACTGGTTCAGTCGCGGGAGAAAACGAAATGTGGTAGTTTGATTTTCAGGACAGCGTCTCGGAGACGAACAGTAATTTTGAGAATGTCCAAACTTAAACACTCCCGACTGAGAAGAAATGCTACGTTGATGTCGACTGAGAAAGTTCGTGGAGAAAGGTGTTACAAAAAATCACAAAAACATGTTAAATTTGCGGCGAATATTGATTAAAAAGGTATAAAATGTAAAAAATTTATATTGAATTGTGCAATAGAATCTTAAAATTACAAAAAAGTTTATGAAAAATTTTAAAATAATTTGTTTTTGAAAGGAGTTGATTGTTATGGTTACACAACAAGACGTTATCAAAAAATTTATGGAATTTCTTGATAAAACCGAACTTAAAGGGAAGGCTGCAGTTGATGGTGCAGTTCAATATGCTTCGAGTGATTTGTATAGTAACTCTGATGAACTTATTAAAATTTTCCTTTCCGATATTCGCGCTAATATTTCAAATTATATGGAGCATTCAAAAGATGACGACGGTGGTCAAGCCATCATAGAAAATGAAAAGAAAAAATTTTTGAAAAATTATTGTGGGATTGATCTGGATAATGAAGACACAGGCGCAATTACTGGTTCAGATGTCAGTGGTAATTTAACTGATTTAAAAACAATTAAGACTATAGTACCGGAAAACGGAAATTCTAATTCTCCAATCGGGACGTCTTTTACAAAACATGGGTTGACCGTAATCTTCGATAAAATCGAAGATAATGACCCATTGAAACAACAAAAACAAGTAATTATTGATGGTCTTTATAGCTGGTGGATTGAAGAAGGATTGAATCTTATTGAGAGATCGTATGGCATAAGTTTTAAAGAAAGTGGAACTACGGTAAAAAAGATTAAATTAGAATTTTTCGATGACAGTAGTGAAGATTCGGACTATGCTTACTGTGTTCCTGATACAGGGAAGCCAAAACAGATCAAGAATATTTCATTAAAAATAAATATTGCAAAATTTAAATCCATAACTAAAGATAACAAAGATGGACAAGTAAGTGATAGAAAAAATTCTTTAGATAGAGTACTGAATGTGTTGAATAAGTCCAAAAACTGTTATAATGTCAATCGGTGATGAATATGCATAGGTATGAAGTGACTGATGAGCAATGGGAAAAAATTAAAGACTTGTTGCCACCTAAAAAAACGGGAAGACCGTTTAAAAATCTTCGCAATACCTTTAATGGCATTTTGTGGGTAATGTGTACAGGGGCAAGTTGGCGTGATATTCCCGAAAGGTACGGCAAATGGAATACCATTTATAAGTGTTTTGCTCATTGGTCGAATTTGGACGTTTTTGAAAAGTTTTTTGAAAAATTGAGTGTAGAGAGTGATTTTGCAGAATTGTCAATAGACAGCACCTATGTAAAAGCTCACAAGGCGGCATCAGGTGCAAAAAAGGGGCTTTAACCTCAATAGGAGCAAGTCGCGCCGGTAAAACTTCCAAAATTCATATTGCTGTCGATGAACAGGGCAGACCACGCAAAATTATTTTGACAGCCGGCAATATAAACGACTGTGATGTTGCTTGTGACTTGATTGATGACTTTAATTTACATGGCAAAACAATAATTGCCGACAGAGGTTACTCTACCTTCGCCATCAAAAATTTTATTGAAAGTAGCGGAGCAAAGTGTTGTATTCCTCCCAAATCTAACTTTAAAAACTCTTGGGATTACGACAGGGAAAAATATAAATCTCGCAATAAAATTGAACGTTTTTTTGGACACTTGAAAGAAAACCGTCATTGCTACACGTTTTGATAAACTTGCTTCGCGTTTTTTATCTTTTGTTTATTTAGCTTCGATTTTTTCTTGGCTTTAGTTATTCAACACACTCTAGCACAACCGATTAATTTAACATCAAAAAATAAAACTTATCCAAAATATCAAGGGGGGCGTTTTATGTCAAAAGTAAAATTTTTAACGTTCGCAATGCTGATTGTGTTAATTTTTGTCAGCGGTTGTTCAAAAAATCAGGAAGATAAAAATTTTAATACTGTGGAAGAATTAAATGATTCAAAATATAAAATTGCGGCAGTAGTCGGCGCGGCGTCTGAACCTTACGTTGGCAAAGTTTTTCCGAAGGCAGAAGAAAAACAATTTTCAAGCGTCAATGATATGATAGTTGCACTTGAAAAAGGACAAGTTGACGGAATTGTTTTTTCAAAGGCACTGCTTGAAATTGTTCTTGAGGAAAAACCTGATACCTTTCGTATTTTGGAAACTCCGGTGGGCGACACTGAAGGACATATGGTAATTTCTCCAAATACCAATCTGAAAAATTTGCAAAATGAAATTAATGAATTTCTGAAAAACAAAAAAGCTGACGGTACTTTGGATAAAATGTATCAGTATTGGCTTGTCGATCACAAAACAGAAATGCCTGACATTCAGCAAATAAAACCGCCTACACAAAAACTTATTGTCGGTACGTTTGGAACGACTAACCCCACAAGTTTTTATGTTGGTGAAAATTTAACGGGCTTTGACATTGAACTGATTAAAAGATTTGCATCTGAATACGGCTACGAAATTGAATTTAAAGTTGAAGATATTATCTCAATGCTTGCAGATACTGAATTTGGCAAAATTGATATAATAAGCGGCTCTGTAATATACACGGACGAACGCGCAGAAAGAGTTATTTTTCCCGAAACGCCGCTTTATAAATTTCCAATTTCTGTTATGGTCAGAAAATATTCTGATGAAAAAACTACCGCAAAATTTGAAAAACTTGCTGATTTAAATAATTCAAAATATAAAATTGCGGCGGTAGTCGGCACAGCTTCCGAACCATACGTTGGCAAAGTTTTTCCAAATGCAGTAGAAAAACAATTTTCAAGCGTCAGTGATATGGTTATGGCTCTTGAAGAAGGGCAAGTTGATGGATTAGTTTTCATAAGGTCACAGCTTGAAAGTGTCCTTGAAGAAAAAAAAGATACTTTATGCTTTTTGGAACCGCCAATAGGTGAAACGGAAATGCATATTGTAAGCTCACCGAACACCAAACTGAAAAATTTGTCAAATGAAATAAATGAATTTCTAAAAAATAAAAAAGCAGACGGTACTTTGGATAAAATGTATCAGTATTGGCTTGTCGATCATAAAACAGAAATGCCGAAAATTCAGCAAATAAAACCGCCTACACAAAAAATTATTGTAGGTACGTTCGGTACAGCCATTCCAACATCTTTTTATGTTGGCGAAGATTTACGCGGATTTGATATTGAACTGATTAAGAGATTTGCTGCTGAATATGGTTACGAAATTGAATTTAGAATTGAAGATATTATTTCCTTGCTTGCAGATACTGAATTTGGCAAAATTGATATAATCGCAGGAACTGTAATGTACACGGACGAACGCGCAGAAAGAGTTGTTTTTCCTGAAACGTCGCTTTATAAATTGCCAATTTCCGTTATGGTCAGAAAAGATTCTGTTGAAAAAGTTGTAACAAATATTGAAAAAACTGCTGATTTAAATAATTCAAAATATAAAATTGCGGCGGTGGTCGGCACAGCTTCCGAACCGTACGTTGGCAAAGTTTTTCCAAACGCAGTAGAAAAACAATTTTCAAGTATCAATGATATGGTTATGGCACTCGAAGAAGGGCAAGTTGACGGCGTTGTTTATACCGTGTCGCAACTTGAAAGCGTCACTCAGGAAAAGCCGAATAAGTTCAAAATTTTAAGTGATCCGCTTGGAATTACCAAAATTTATATGGTCAGTTCGCCAAATACAAAATTTCAAAATTTGAAAAACGAAATAGACGAATTTTTGAAAAATAAAAAAGCGGACGGCACACTTGACAGACTTTATAAATATTGGATGGTAAATCATAAAACAGAAATGCCGAAAAAAAAAAACTTATTGCCGGTACACTTGGTACAACCATTCCAACAACTTTTTATGTCGGCGAAGAATTGGCAGGGCTTGATATTGAACTGACAAAAATTTTTGCGGCTGAATACGGCTATGAAATTGAATACAGGGTTGAAGATTTTACTTCGTTGCTTTCCGATGCAGAATTTGGCAAAATTGATATAATCAGCGGTTCCATAATGTACACGGACGAACGCGCAGAAAGAGTTGTTTTTCCTGAAACTCCGCTTTATGAATTGCCGATTTCTGTTATGGTCAGAAATGAAAATATTGTTGAAGAGGAAGAAGAAGAAAACTTTTTATCAAATCTCAAATTATCCTTTGAAAAGACTTTGATTCGTGAAGATCGCTACAAAATGATTTTAAGCGGCTTGCAAGTCACTTTGATTTTGTCTTTAGGCTCATTAGTTTTAGGTACAATTCTCGGCTTTGTTTTCTGCCTGTTAAAGCGCAGCAATATAAAAATAATTTCAACTGCAATGAATTTGTTTATCGTTGTGATAAGCGGTCTGCCGATAGTTTTAACGCTGATGATTTGCTTCTACATAGTTTTCAGCGGCACGGGCTTAGGTGAAATAGCTATTGCGATAATTGCATTTTCGATTGACTTCGGCTGTTACATAGCGATAACATTAAATAGCGGTATTGAAAGTGTAGACGCTGGCGAAATTGAGGCGGCGGAGTCGTTGGGATTATCCAAAATGCAGATTTACAGAAAAATAATTTTGCCGCAAGCAGTGCAAAAAATTTTTGGCGTGTACAGGCGGCAAGTTATTTCACTGGTAAAAGCAACTTCAATAGTCGGTTATATCGCTGTACAAGATTTAACAAAAGTTTCTGATATAATTCGTGCAAGAACTTACGATGCATTTTTCTCGTTACTTTTCACAGCCGCAATTTATTTCATAATAGCGCGAATTTTTATTTATGTTTTGGATTTGGCAGACAGCAAATTAAATCGGAGGAAATCGAATAATGAAAACTGAAAATTTGCTTGAGGTCAAAAATTTGAGCAAAAAATTTGCAGACAGTGAGCCGCTGAAAGATGTTAATTGCACAATTCATAAAGGCGAAGTAATTTCAATAATTGGGGCAAGTGGAACGGGGAAA
>CAJOGS010000054.1 GCA_905234045.1 uncultured Selenomonadaceae bacterium
GTTGCAAGAATTTTGGAAGAAATGGGCTTGGAAAGTTGCGGTGCACCGGGTACAACTGCCGCGCTTGCACTTTTGAACGACGCAGTTAAAAAAGGCGGATTAATGGCAAGTTCGCACGTCGGCGGCTTGAGCGGGGCTTTTATTCCGGTCAGTGAAGATGAAGGAATGATCGCCGCCGTACAAAACGGCAGTTTGACTATTGAAAAATTGGAAGCCATGACGTGCGTTTGCAGTGTCGGATTGGATATGATAGCGGTTGCGGGCGATGTCAGCGCGGCGACGATTAGCGGCATAATTGCGGACGAGGCGGCTATTGGCGTCATCAATAACAAAACTACCGCAGTAAGAATTATTCCCGTGCCAAATGCAAAAGTCGGCGATATTGTGGAATACGGCGGCTTGTTGGGATATTGCCCGATAGTTCCCGTGAAAAGTCAATGGAGTTCAGAGGCTTTTATAGCGCGTGGCGGCAGAATCCCCGCGCCTGTTCGGAGTTTAACTAATTAAAATGTTCACAATAAGAAAAATTACCGCCGCCGATAAAGAAATTTTTATAAATATGATGCGAAAATTTTATACGTCGCCTTCAGTTATTACAAACGGTTCTGAAAAAATTTTTGAGGATAATTTTAAAAACTGCAACGGCGGCTCAAATTTTGTTGAGGGATTTATTTTTTGCGTTGAAGATAAAATTATTGGTTACGGCATACTTGCGAAAAGTTATTCTACCGAATTTGGCGGCGAATGTATTTGGATTGAAGATATTTACATTGAAAGCGAATATCGCCGTTGCGGATATGGTTCAAGATTTATTGAATTTGTCAAAAAGAATTTTCCTGACAAAATTTTGAGATTGGAATCTGAAAAAGTCAATTCAAACGCACTTGAACTTTATAAAAAATTCGGCTTTAAAGAATTGCCATACCTTGAATTAGTGAGGATTAGTAATGGAAAATTTTAAGCTCGAAGAGTTAAAAATTTTGGAAGAAACTTACGCGGGCGCAATTCCCGAATTGAAATTTAATTCCGCGTTTGAATTGTTGGTAGCAGTAATTTTGTCGGCGCAATGTACAGACAAGCGCGTTAATATTGTTACGGCTGAATTATTTCCCGTTGCAAATACGCCGGAAAAAATTTTGAATTTGGGACAAAGCAGACTTGAAGAAATCATCAGACCCTGCGGCTATTTTCGTTCAAAGGCGAAACATATTTTGGCAACAAGTGAAATGCTGATAAAAAATTACGGCGGCGAAGTTCCTGCTGATTTCGACGAATTAATAAAATTGCCGGGAGTCGGCAGGAAAACTGCAAATGTTGTAACAAGCGTGGCTTTTAAAAATCCTGCCATTGCGGTTGATACGCACGTTTTCAGACTTTCAAACAGAATGAAAATAGCCGAAGGGACAACCCCGCTTGAAGTTGAACTCGGCTTACAAAAAATTATTCCAAAAGAAAAATGGGCGGACGCTCATCACTGGTTAATTTGGCACGGGCGATTAATTTGCACTTCGCGCAGTCCAAAATGTAAAGAGTGTCCGCTAAATAAAATTTGCCCTTCCTCAGTAGTGTGATAGTTTGATAGTGGGGTAGTTTGGTAGTGGGATAGTGAATTTCTGATGAATACGAAAAAATTTTTGCTGACTAAGAGCGAAAACTAAGATGCCGCGCAGGACGCGCAAAAAGCGTCTTTCTTGCAAATGCGAGGAGTACGAGCATTTGCTGTACTTGCAAAGGCGACGAATAATTTTGACAAGACAAAGAATAAGTACGTTAAATAGAAAAAATGCTAAAAAATAAACTTTGCAAAATGGAATTATTCAAAACTCACTAATTACTGACACACTGACCATCTAACTGACTGATCATCTGCTTCCCTTATTGCGGGCATTTTCTTTTTCGGTAACAACAATATAAACGGCGTCTTCATCTTCGTCAATTTCTGCGCTGCAACGCGGGCAACATTCGTATTTCGTACCGTCCGGCAAAGTTCTTTTGCCGACGCAATGAGTACAAAATTCAGTTCCGCAACGCTTGCAATGTAAAATTTCGCCAAAATTTTTCCTGCCGCAACGCGGGCAAGCCTCGTAATATTCCGCCATAAAATTTCACTCCCAAAAATTTTTTTAATTATATCACAGACTAAGAAGGTTGAAAATTTTGTTTGAATACAGACACGCCACATTTAACGATATTGATGCGATTTTTTCTTTGATAAATAATTTTGCGCTTGAAGGTTTAATGCTGTCAAAAAGTTACTCCACGCTTTATGAAATACTGCCGGAATTTGTGGTTGCCGTCGAAACTGAAAGCGGCAAAGTTGTAGGTTGCGGCGCGTTGCATTGCACGTGGTCAGAATTGGCTGAAATCAGATCGCTTGCCGTCAGTAAAGATTTTCACAGAAACGGTATCGGCGGCGAAATTGTAAAGTTGCTGATTGAAGACGGCAAAAAATTGGGCGTCAAAAAATTTTTTACGCTGACTTATAACACAAGTTTTTTTAAAAGCGTAGGTTTTAATATCGTACTGAAAGAAACTTTGCCGCAAAAAATTTGGTCGGATTGTCTTTCCTGTCCAAAATTTCCTAACTGCGACGAAGTGGCAATGACGCTTGAATAAAAAATTTTTATTAAATTGTGTTGAAGAATTAATAAAACTTCAAAACTGCTGATGAATAACGAACTAATTATTGTTGACTGAGAACGAAAAACTAAGATGCCGCGCTGTGTAGTGTGATAGTGTTGTAGTGGTATAGTGTTATAGCTATCGCACTACCCAACTACTTTTCTTTGTGGCTCGGACAAAGAAAAGTAAATTTAATATAAAAAAATTTTTCTCAAAATAGGAAGTTACCAACGCGCACTATAAAAAATATCACGCTTGAATTTTTCAACACGACCTAGCAAAGAAAAGTAAATTTAAATATAAAAAAATCTTAACAGACTAATTTACCAATAGTCGCCAGCATTTTCTTTTTCGCAATGCTAAAAGTAAGTACTTTTAATTTAAAAAATATTAAAAATAATTTACCGACAGCACATAATAAAAAGTCCACAGACAAACTTATTTTCATAATTTTTTAGAAAACTCTAATATTTTATTGACGCAAAAGGATAAATTTGTTAAACTTAAAAAAATCTAGTGATATACGTAATGTTTGAGTTAATGGCAATCGAAATTTTGTACGTGTAGTTGTGATAGAATTTCCGACTGTCAATTATAATCATTCTGTTTTTGACGGCAGGAAATTTAACGAGGTGTTTACTGTGGGATTTTTAAATTTACCGAACTTACCAAATTTACCAAAAATCCGCAACTGCGCCAGGTGCGGAAAAATTTTTACAGCAATGAACGGCGAAAAAGTTTGTCGTGACTGCGTACAAAAAGAAAAAGAATTTGAAGAAAAAGTTATCAGTTATATTCGGGAAAATCCGGGAAGTTCATTAAAAGACGTTATGCAGGCAACCGGCGCAAATGATAAAATGATGAAGCGCATGATGAAAGAGGGAATTTTTTCTCCTTCGTCAGGTGTTCAAGTTGAAGGCACAACTTATCCTTGTATGAAATGCGGACGTCAAATCACTCACGGTACTTATTGCATGGACTGTCTCAGCCAACTTAGAATGCAAACCAAAAAAGCCGCTGAAGCTATGCAGTTGAGAATGAAAGAAGATCCCAAAATGTCAACTATTGAACGCCTTAATAAAATGGCTGAAAGAGAATTTGAACGCGAAAACCGTTTAAGCGGTAATCGTCGAATTTTCTCAAAGGGAATGTTTAAAGATCGTTGAGGAATTGCCCAATGATTTTAGATTTATTAAAAGACTGTAAACTTTGCCCGCGTAATTGCAATATAAATCGTAATGAAAAGTCAGGTTTTTGTGGAGCCGGCGAAAAAATTTCTGTGGCACTTGTAAGCCTTCACAAATGGGAAGAGCCTTGCTTAGTCGGCGATAACGGCGCGGGTACAATTTTTTTTTCTCATTGCAATTTAAAATGTGTTTACTGCCAAAATTTTAAAATCAGCAGTGAAGGTTACGGCAAAGAAATTTCAATCGAACGATTGGCAGAAATTTTTTTGGAGCAACAACAACGCGGCGCGGCGAATATCGAACTTGTAACGCCGACACATTATGTACCGCAAATTTGTATGGCTCTGGACATTGCAAAATCGCACGGCTTAAATATTCCAATCGTTTACAATACGAATTCATATGAAAATTTATCGACGCTTGAATTATTAAAAAATCGCGTCGATATTTTTCTTCCCGATTTAAAATATTTTGATGATGAAATTGCAAAAACTTTTTCAAACGCGCCGAATTATTTTCAGGTTGCTACTTCCGCAATTCAAAAAATGTTTGAACTTGTCGGCGAAAATAAATTTGATTCAAGTGGAATGATGACTCGCGGCGTTATCGTTCGTCATTTAGTGTTGCCTAATTTTCGCCGTGACAGTTTTAAAATTTTGGATTGGCTCAATAAAAATTTCGGAGATAAAATTTTTATCAGTTTAATGAATCAGTATACGCCGCTTTTTCGCGCAGGTGAATTTAAAAAGATTAATCGCCGCCTTACAACTTTTGAATATGATTCGGTTACAAATTACGCGGTTGACATTGGGATAAAAAATTGTTACATTCAAATAGGTAAAACTGCCGATGAAAAATTTGTACCGAATTTTGACGGCAACGGCGTTGTAGTGCGATAGTGTAATAGTTTGGTAGTGTTATAGTGTGGTAGTGCGGTAGTAAATACTACACAAATATCCGACTATCCGACTATCCAACTACCACACTACCCAACTACCACACTACAAAAGGAGGGTTGCGAATGAATATAGGAATGGTTTTTCCCGAAAAATTAGTAGGTCTTGCGTCCACAATTCAACCGTCAGATATTTTGGAAATTTTATTGGTTGCAATTATACTTTATAAACTTTATGCCATGATTGAAGGTACACGCGCAATAACCCTCGTCAAGGGCATTTTGATTTTATTCATGGCAAATTTTTTTTGCAACGTGTTGCAATTAAATTTATTGTCATGGATCTTTGAAAAAGTTATGACATGGGCATTTATACTTTTCCCGATAATCTTTCAGCCGGAACTTCGGCGGACACTTGAAAGAATTGGGCAGGGAAGATTTTTATTTCATGAAAGAGTTTCAATGGACGAAGCAGAAGCAAACAAAGTTGTTGATGAAATTGTAAAGGCGGCAAAGGCACTTTCTGCCACGAAAACCGGCGCGTTAATGGTTATCGAAAGAAAAATGGGCTTAAACGACGTAAGCGACACGGGAATAAAACTTGACGCCAAAATAACTTTAGAATTAATTTTAAATATTTTCTTCGTGAATACTCCACTGCACGACGGCGCGGCGATTATTCGCGGCAAAAGAATTTACGCGGCAGGTTGTCTTTTACCATTGACAGAAAAACAGGGACTTTCAAAAGAATTGGGTACACGTCACAGAGCCGCTATCGGAATGTCTGAACAATGCGACGCAATAGTTTTGGTTGTCAGTGAAGAAACAGGAATAATTTCAATCGCAGAAAACGGGAATTTGACGCGCCATTTGGACGGCGAAAAATTAAATAAAATGATTCGCCCCGCGTTCGTTCATCCGCACAGAAATTCTATCGGTGATATTTTTACGAAATGGAGAAAATAATATGTTGGAACGAATTAAAAATGCTTTTCAACGAAACAAAATGCAAAAATTTGTTGCGTTAATTTCTTCAATATTGCTGTGGTTTTTTGTAATGGATACTCAAAATCCTACAATCAACGGATCTTATGATGTACCTGTTACAATGTCTAATGTGCCTTACGGTTTTAAGCCGATTTTTCAAGAACAAACTATTCAAGTAAAATTATCTGCGCCGCGTTCATATTTCGTGGATTACGGAGTTAATAATATTCGTGCGTTTGTAAACTTGCAAAATTATTTGGCTGAAGGTGAATATGAAATTCCCATTGAAACATCGTTTCCAAAAGGCTTTGAACTGGAAAGTATAGATCCAAAAACAATTCATGTTCATCTTGATCCGTTTATTGAAAAGCAAACAGTACCAAAAATCACGTTAAGAGGTTCACCTGCGCCAAATTCTGTTGTAAAGGATCAAATACGCTCTTCAGAGACTGTAACGCTTGTCGGTCCCAAAAATTCTGTTAATCGTGTCCACAGCGTCATAGGTTACATTGGATTGAACGGCAACAAAGAAAGTTTTGAAATTGTTGTACCTATGACGGCGGTAGATGTCGACGGGCGGGAAGTGCGCGGCGTTCGTGTTGTACCTTCGGCAATGACTGTAAATGTTCAAATTGCAAATGAACTTGTCAAAAAGCAGGTTCCGGTTAATGTTGATGTCAGTGTTCCGTTCGGACGTGAAATTTCTGAATTAACTATTTCGCCAAAAACTGTTGAAATTATTGGGCGTGAAGAAATTGTAAATTCTATAAATTCGATTGATACAGAGGCTTTAAATTTCTTCGTCAACCCCAAAACTTTTATCGGCAAATTAAAATTGATTGTGCCGGAAGGTGTTACAGTTTCGCAAAAGGAAATTGATGTAACTTGTAAATTCAAGGATTAGTTTGATAGTGGTTAGTTGATAGCTGATAGCTGATAGTGATTGTAGGTAAAATTTTTTTACTGAGATTTTTTATATTAGATTTAGTTTTCTTTTTAAAAGAAAACTAACAAAAGAAAAGGCATAGAAAAAATGCACAGTTTTTTTACTAACAACTATGTGCTGTTGAATAAGCGAACTAAAAAAAATAGCAAGTTGGAATTTCTCAACCCTCAGCAAATGTCTTTCTGTTGGACTACCCGCGCCCTGGCCCGTCTCTGTTTTTGCCTCTGATTAAAATTTGTGTAAAAGGTGGGACGCGGCTGGACGGTTGGAATTTTTACCGCGCTAAACGCGAAAAACCTGACGGGCAGTAGCTCCTTTCTTTTGTTACTTTTCTTTGGAGCAGCAAAGAAAAGTAAGTTTAAATATAAAAAAATATCAGCAACTATAAAAAATTGGAAAACAGAATTATTCAAAACGCCATAGGTGATGTTGAATAATTCTGTTTTTAAAAATTTTTATCTTATTGAACGAACTTTTTCTTTGTCTTGTCAAAGAGCAAATCCTCCTACTCGTCGCCTTTGCAAGTAACAAAAATAAAGACGCTTTTTGCTATCATCGAACAAAATTTTTTCGTGAATCAGCAATTTCAATTTATTTTTCAACACTACCCCACTACCGAACTACCAAACTACCAACTATAATGAAGGTGTAGATTTTTTGAAAATCAGAATAAAAAATTTGTCAGTCGATTTAAATGACGACAGAAATTTAACAGAAGTTGCGGCGGCGTATTTTAAAATTGACGCGGCAAAAATTCGCAACGTCAAAATAATTCGCAAGGCGATTGATGCGCGGCGTTATCACGGCGCGGGAATTAAATTTAATTATATTTTGGACGTGGAATTTGACGGCAAAATAAATTTGGCGCGGGATAAAAATCTTGAAAAAATTCCTGCGGCAAAAAATTTTGAATTTGTAAAACTGCCGACAAATTTAAAATATCGTCCGATCGTTATAGGTTTTGGTCCTGCCGGAATGTTTGCCGCTTTAACGTTGGCACGCGCAGGACTTGATCCGATTATTTTTGAACGCGGCGGCGACGTTGACAGCAGAGCGGCGGCAGTTTCAAAATTTTTCGGCACGGGCGAACTTGACGAAAAATCAAATATACAATTTGGCGAAGGCGGCGCGGGAACTTTTTCAGACGGCAAATTAACGGCGCGGACAAATGATAATTTAGTTGATTTTGTGCTTAAAACTTTCGTAAAGGCGGGCGCGCCTGAAGAAATTTTATATTTGCACAAGCCGCACATTGGAACGGATAAATTGCGCGAGGTTGTGAAAAATATTCGCCGTGAAATTTTAAATTTGGGCGGACAGATTCATTTCAATTCGCAGGTTACAAATTTGGAATTTGACGCAAGCGGCGCGGTTAATGCCGTGATTGTGAATGATTCTGACAGATTTTTGACTGAC
Source organism: uncultured Selenomonadaceae bacterium (assembly GCA_905234045.1). Lineage (GTDB taxonomy): Bacteria > Bacillota > Negativicutes > Selenomonadales > Selenomonadaceae > Quinella. Next base: position 8,054 of record CAJOGS010000054.1, read on the forward strand.
GCAATTTTTTTAGGCGTCGGACATTCTGCGCGAGATACTTACGAAATGTTAAATCTGCGCGGCGTTTCAATGGAAAGTAAGGCGTTTGCCGTCGGTGTAAGAATTGAACACCCGCAAGAATTTATTAACCGCGTGCAATACGGCGAAGATTTTAAAAATGAAAAATTGTCGGCGGCAGATTATTTTTTGACGTACAAAGATATTGAACGCGGGCGCGGGGCATATAGTTTTTGTATGTGTCCCGGCGGCGTGGTAGTTGCGGCAACTTCAGAAATTGGGCGCGTCGTTACGAACGGAATGAGCAATTTTGCAAGAAATTCCGGCGTTGCGAACAGTGCATTACTCGTCACGGTTGATAAAGCCGATTTTAAAAATTTCGGCGATGACGTTTTAAGCGGCGTAAGATTTCAGCGACATTTTGAAAAATTGGCGTTTGAATTGGGCGGAAAAAATTACTCTGCCCCTGTTCAAAGTGTCGGCGATTTTTTGAACGGTCGCGCAGATTGTAAAAATTTTTTAGTCAATCCGACTTACCCGCTCGGCTATAAAGTTGCTGATTTGAATAAATGTTTACCTGCCGAAGTTTCGGCAACATTGAAAAACGCGCTGATTTTTTGGAACGATAAAATAAAAAATTTCGCCGCGCCGAATGTGTCTTTAACCGGAATTGAAACGCGGACAAGTGCGCCTTGTCGAATCCTGCGCGATAAAGAAAATTTTCAATCTGTCAGCAACGCGGGGATTTATCCAATCGGCGAAGGCGCGGGCTATGCCGGCGGTATCATGAGTTCAGCTATCGACGGAATTAAATCTGTCCAAAAATTTTTGGAAATTGTCGGCAAATAAATTTCTGTCGAAGAAATACAAAATTCTAAAGCGTATTGAAAATTTATAAAAAAAATTTACCCATTAAAAATTCTTTAAACAATAAAAAATATTTAACGTTAGCAAATAACGGTAACACGGCGCACAAGGACGACCGCCGCCTTTCTTTGTAGTGTGGTAGCTGATAGCTGATAGTTAATAGCTAACTGCTAACTGCTAACCGCTACTTTTGTTTCGGAAAAAAGAAAGTACATTAAAAAAAATAAAAAAATATCAGCAAATAAAATTCATCAGTAAAAATTGATTTTTTCAACACGCCCTATCAACTACCAACTAACCACTAACTGCTACTTCTGACAATGAAAAGTAAATTTCAATAGAAAAAAATCTAAAAAAAGTTTACCGACACGCCATAAAAATTGCGATAATGTTGCCAATTAAAAAAGCTGTGCCAAATTTGACACAGCTTTTAATTTTTTTTATTTCAAAATCTATTCAACCTGCGTACCAATACCCGACGCCGTGAAAAGTTCCAAAATAATTGAGTGCGGGAGTCTGCCGTCGATAATGTGAGCCTTGCCTGTACCGCTCTGTAACGCCCGTAAACACGCCTCAATTTTCGGTATCATTCCACCTGCTATAATGCCGTCTTTAATCCATTCTCGGGCGTCTGACGCGCTCAGAGACGATATAAAACTGCTTTTATCTTCAAAATTTTTGTAAACCAGTGTCAGTTAAAAGCAAAAGTTTTTCAGCCTTCAACGCGCCCGCAATATCCGCCGCCACATAATCAGCGTTAATGTTATAACTTTCGCCGTCTTCGCCAACGCCGATTGGCGCAATTACAGGAACATAGCCGCTTTTTATTAAATCTTCGACAACGCGAATATCAATTTTTTTAGTTTTTCCGACGTAGCCTATATCAACTTTTGTTTTTTCGCCCTGTTCGTAAACTGTGGCAAGTTTCTTTTCTGCGTGAATTAAATCCGCGTCCTTGCCGCTGATACCGACTGCACGAACTCCGCGCCGATTTAAAAGCATTACAATTTCTGAATTAATTTTGCCCGCCAAAACCATTTCCGCAATTTCGACAGTTTCTTCATCAGTAACGCGCAAGCCGCTGACAAATGAAGATTCTTTGCCGACTTTTTTTAGAAATTGAGTAATTTCGGGACCGCCGCCATGAACGATAACAACGTTAATGCCGGTGTACTTCATCAACGCCACGTCTTGCATAACTTTTTCTTTGAGTTCGTCATTAATCATTGCGTTGCCGCCGTATTTTACAACAACCGTCTTGCCATAAAATTTTTGAATGTAAGGCAACGCCTCAAC
>CAJOGS010000055.1 GCA_905234045.1 uncultured Selenomonadaceae bacterium
GGATTATGTGGCGTATGCCGAAAGTTTTGGGATTAAAGCTGAATCAGTTTCAACGCAGGAAGAATTTTCAAATGCACTTTCAAAGGCTCTGAACGATTCAGAAAATCCCCGCGTTATCGTGCTTAATGTTTGGCGCAGTTTCGTTGAACCGATGATTAAAGGCAACGCCCGCATTGATGAATTTGTTGAAGGCTTGGGCAATGTCACTAACGAAGAATAAATTTTTTAAATAAAAAAATAAGCCCCGTAAAAAAATGCGGGGCTTTAAATTTTTCTATCCGAAATAATAAATATTCTGTTAAAAGTGTAAGAATTTAACGCAAAAAAATTTTTTGTGCAAATAGTCGGTAGCGTGGCAGTTGTAAGACTACAAAACTATTTTTGAAAAAGAAAAGTAAAAAAATCTAAAATTGAATTTTTCAATACGTATTAAATTGGTATATATTTTTATTCAGTTTTTCTACAACGTAAAAAGCCTCGCCTTTCGACGAGACTTGTTAATTTCAAATATGGTGCGTCCGGCGTGACTCGAACACGCGACCCACGGCTTAGAAGGCCGTTGCTCTATCCAACTGAGCCACGGACGCTTTTTTTAAGACTTTATCATTATAACGATTTAATTTTATTTTGTCAAACTGTTTTAGCTGAAAGTATTCAATTTTGAAACTTTAATCATAATTAAAAATTTCGGTTAAACATCGCCTGAAGGATTATTTAATTTTCTCGAAATTTCAAAGATTAAATGCACGCCTGATTTAAAATCATCGAAATTTTATTTAACCGTTATTTTACCCCCCCCCAATTTGATTTTGTCAAGTTTTTGCAACTAAAAAACTCCCAACTTAAATTGGGAGCTTTTTTTATTTTGTCAAACTGTTTTCGCCGACAGTTTTTAATTTTGAAACTTCGACCATAATATTTTGGGCGAAATTTGCAAGTTCGTCTTTGTCTTTGGAATCGCCGTTAAATTCGATTGGCTTACCGAAAACCAAAACGAGTTGCGGAAATTTGACATCAGCCGAAAAAATTTTATCGGTGTTGACAATCGCCGCCGGAATTATTGGAGCTTTCGTCATTGCGGCAATTAAACTGACGCCTGATTCAGCCTTGCCGATTCTGCCGCTTTTACTGCGCGTACCTTCGGGAAAAATTCCAAGTACTTTTCCGCTTTTCAAAATTTTTATTGCATTTTTAATTGCGCCTTTGTCAGCCGCGCCGCGTTTTACTGGAAAAACATTTAAATTGCGTAACGCCGCCGCAAATATTGGATTTTTAAAAAGTTCCTCCTTCGCCATATAACAGACCATACGCCCCGCAAAAGTTCCGATAAATGGCGGATCAGCGTTGCTCATATGATTGGCGGCGAGGATAAACGCGCCCTCTTTCGGAATATTTTCAAGTCCGATAATTTTTGGACGAAAGAAAATTTTGAACAGAATTTTAAAAATAAACCTCATCAATCTGTATAACATAACGTTAAAATTTTCTCCACAACTTCATTAATTTGTAAATTTGTTGAATCAATTAACACGGCGTCTTCAGCCTGTTTCAACGGCGCAATTTCTCTTTCTGAATCCTGTTTGTCGCGCAGGGCGATTTCATTTTTTATGGCGTCGAGATTTACCGATTGTCCCTTTGCTTGCAATTCTTCAAAACGCCGCCGCGCCCGTTCGTCTATTGACGCGGTTAAAAATATTTTTAAATCTGCGTTCGGCAAAACTTGAGTACCTATGTCTCTGCCGTCCATTATAACCGCGCCGCGTTCTGCCATTTTGCGTTGCAGTTCTGTTAATTTTTTTCTTACAAATCCAAATTTTGAAACGTCGGAGGCAAGTTTTGAAATTTCGGGAGTACGAATTTCTTTTGTAACTTCCACGCCGTCCAGAAATACCCGCGCCTTGTCGTCCAGTTCAATTTGAATATCGTTGATAATGTCAGTCAAATCTTCGTTGCTGTGCGAGGATTTTAAAGCAACTGCGCGATACATTGCGCCGGTATCAATGTAGGTGTAGCCGAGTTTTTGCGCTACGAGTTTTGAAACTGTACTTTTTCCCGCACCTGCAGGACCGTCTACTGCTATAATTTTTTTCATTTAGTTCGCTCCTTTTTTATGGTTTGTTGGAAAATTCAATTTTAATAGTTGATGAATTTTTTTTATTTTAGAATTAATTTTCTTTGCTAGAGCGTGTTGAAAAATCGAAATCAAAAAATTAGCAAGTTGGAATTTCTCAACCTTTAGCAAATGTCTTTTTGTCAGTATACCCGCGCCCCAGCCCGTCTCTGTTTTTGTCTGTGATTAAAAGTGGTGTAAAAGGTGGAACGCGGCTGAACGGCTGAATTATTACCGCGCTAAACGCGAAAAACCTGACGGGCAGAGCGTCTTTCTTTTTGGTACTTTTTCTTTGACAAGACAAAGAAAAAGTACGTTCAATATTAAAAAATAAATCTCGGAAAATTTTTAAAAGAACCTTTTTAAACACAGCCTAGTAAAAACTATAACACTACACCACTACTTATAAAGTTTCAAAAAAATTTGGATAAGAAATTTTGACACAATCTGTGTCATCAATCGCCACGCCTTCAGCCGCCGCGCCGTAAATTGAAAGTGACATTGCCATTCTGTGATCCGCAAAAGTTTTACATTCGGCGAAAATTTTTTTATTGCCGCCGTGAATTATCAAAGTATTTTCATCAGCCTCAAAACTGTTTGGAGAAATTTTGTTAAACTCTGCAACAATCGCCGCCAATCTGTCAGTTTCCTTGACGCGCAATTCGCCAACGTCATTTATAATTGTATCGCCGTCAGCGAACGCCGCCGCCACTGCAAGCGCGGGTATTTCATCAATAAGGCGCGGTATCATTTCGCCGCCGAATTTGACGCCGTGCAATTTTGAACTTGTAACTTTTAAATCTGCCGACAATTCGCCGCCGCTTTCCTGCTGATTTAAAATTTCAATCGACGCGCCCATATTTTTTAAAACGTCCAAAATTCCCGTGCGCGTTTCATTTATTCCAACATTTTTAATCGTGACACAGAAATTTTTTAAAATCGTGGCAAGTACGAGCCAATAAGCCGCGCTTGAAATATCGCCGGGCACAATAATTTTTTCAGGCGCGGTTAATTTTTCTGCAGGAAAAACTTTAATTTCATTGCCGACAGTTTCAATTTTTGCGCCGAATGCCCGCAACATTTTTTCAGTATGATTTCTTGAAGGATACGGCTCAATAATTGTTGTTGGGCTGTCAGCATACAGCGCGGCTAAAATTATTGCTGATTTAACCTGCGCGCTTGCTACGGGCATTTTGTAGCTTATACCGCGCAATTTTTTATCAGGTTTTAAAACTGTTATAGGCAAATTTTTATTGTCATTGCGCCCAAAAATTGCCGCGCCCATTTCTGCAAGCGGTTTTATTACTCTTGCCATCGGGCGTTTTTTTAGTGATGAATCGCCTGTAAAAGTTGCCAAAAATTTTTGCGGCGCAGTCAATCCCAGTAAAAGCCTTAACGTTGTGCCGGAATTGCCCGCGTCCAAAATATTTTCAGGTTCACGCAGTCCAAAAAGTCCGTTGCCTTTTACAAAAACTTTGTCGCCGTCTGTTTTTATTTCGACGCCCATTTCTTTCATACAACCAATAGTTGAAAGGCAATCTGCGCCCGCCAAAAAATTTTCAATTTCAACGCTTGTATCGCCCAAACTTGAAAGCATTATCGCACGATGTGAAATTGATTTGTCGCCGGGTATTTCTATAACTTCGCTCAGTTTTTTTATCGGAAAAATTTTTTTCATAAAAGTTTCCTTCCAAAAATTTTTTTAAGATTATATCACAAATATTGAGGTAGTGTTGTAGTGTTTTTTACTATCGAACTACCAAACTATACAACTAGTTTTCCAAGACAAAATGAGTCTCGGTAATTTGCCGAATTTTTGCGGCGTCGTAATTTACATTTTCGGCGTTGTAAGTTATCAGTTGCCGATTTTTTTCAACGCGGGGATTAGGTTGAGGAACTGCAGAAAGCAAACTTTTTGTATACGGGTGAATAGGATTTGAAAAAATTTCCTGCGTCGTGCCGGTTTCAACCAAATAGCCTTTGTGCAAAACGCCAATTCTGTCAGAAATATATTTAACCATGCTCAAATCGTGGGCAATGAACAAATACGCGCAATTTGTTTCGACTTGAATATCTTTCATCAGATTTACAACCTGCGCCTGAATTGAAACATCAAGCGCGGAAATACATTCATCGGCGATAATTAATTTTGGATTCATAACGAGGGCGCGGGCAATTCCGACGCGCTGTCTTTGTCCGCCTGAAAATTGTTGCGGGTATCGTTCGGCGTGTGCAGGAGACAAGCCGACTTTTTTTAAAATCGTAGCAATAATTTCATTGCGTTCAGTCAAATTATTGTAAAGTTTGTGAATGTCAAGCCCTTCTGCAATTATGTCGCCAATTTTTTTGCGCGGATTCAAACTGCTCATGGGGTCTTGAAAAATCATCTGCATATTTTTTCGCAACATTCTTTGTGCGCGATCGCCGAGTTTACCAGAAATTTTCATACCGTTAAAAAAAATTTCGCCGCCGGTAGGATCGTACAGGCGAATAATACTGCGCCCAATGGTAGTTTTGCCGCTGCCACTTTCGCCGACAAGTCCGTAAGTTTCGCCGGGAAAAATTTCAAATGAAACGCCGTTTACCGCCTTGACTGTAAAACTGCGCGAAATTTTGAAATGCTGAAAAAGATTTTCAACTTTCAATAAAGGATCAGCCATTTTTATTCTCCTGTTCAATAAAATTCATTTTGTGTGAAATGTCTATCAATTCGCAATCACGGACAATCATACCGAAGACGCCGGAAATATTGACTATAAAAATATTTGACGCCATTATTGGTCCTATTGCATCCACATTAACGCCCAACTGTGTAAATAAAAGTCCCAAAGTCGCCACCATTCCGCCTTGAACTTTAATGGCAACGATACTAAATTGAATTGCAAGGAAAATTAAAATTATCAGTTGCGTTATTGAAATTGTTTCGCCTAAAAATTCTACCGCGTAAAATCCAGATGTTATTAGTGAAACTACCACTGTTCCTGAAAAAAGCGTATGTGAAAGCGGTATCCAAAAATCACAAAAATTTTTATCAATCTTAAAGTCTCGCTTGCAAATTTCAAGATTGTCACCCATTGAGGCGGTACTGCTTCCGGTCGTAAAAGAAATCATTAACACGGGATAAAGTTTAGTTAAAAAATCTTTTATATTGACGCCATATTTTATTGCAATTCTCGCAAGCATAATTACAGACATTAAAATAAATTCCAAATAAATTGCTGCAATTATTTTCCATGTATTTCCAATTTCTGCAAAATCGCCCGTCATTATTGTTTGAAATATGCAAAGAAAAATTGTGGCAGGAATTATTTTCAAAACCATATCCATAATTTTAGAAACCATGAATTTTGATTCGTTAATAAATTTTTTTAAGTTAATGACGCGCTCGCTTAAACTTACGACAGCCGCGCCAATCAGAAAAGCCAGTATAACAACTTGTAAAACATTTCCTTCGGCAAACGGCGTTATAATATTTTTTGGCACTGCCGACAAAAATAAATTTAAAATTATGGCAAAGTCAAATGAATCTTTATACCCGTCGATTGACAACACGGGAAAAAATACTGCACTGATACCGATTGCCATAACGGCAAATAAAAACATTAACAGGATAAAACGCGCAATAACTTTAATGCCGAGACTGTTCAGCGTCGCTAAATCTTCCATGACACAAATACTTGACACAATCGAAATAAAAATTGTCGGCAAAGTTATTGCAACTATCAGCCCCATAAGTGTATTTGAAATTGGTTTTACCAGAGTTTCAACAAAAAAATTTTGAACTTCCGACGAAAAATTTTGCATAATCATTGAAAAAATTATTGCGCTCAACGTCGCAATCGTGATAGAGCCGCCGGGAATTTTCAGCGGCTTTCTTTCGATTGTCGAAAATAATCTTATTTCGTTGCAACCGTATTCATATTTGTAAGCAGTTCCGGCAGTTTCATAGTTCAAAAGATTTTCCATAGCCGACGCGCTGAAAATTGTTTTTTCGTCATCGTTTTTTAAAGGATTGAACGGCTCGCCTTTCAAGCTGACAATAATTTTGGGCGTGCTGAACCATTTTTTCATTCTGATTGAAAATTCTCTGTCTTCGCCGAATTTTTCTTGATACTGAATCAGTGATTCTTCCAAAATCAAGCAAAGTTTTAAAATATCTTTTTTGGCAACGCCGACTTTTTCAAAAAATTTTTGAATATCTTCAACAGTTTTATCAATGTTTTGATTGCTGAGTTTCATTTTTTAATTCGTCTCCCTTCGTAATATTCAGCTGTTTTTATTTTCAATGTAGTTAAATTTGTGTGCAACGTCTATTAATTCGCATTCTTTAGTTATCATCAGAACAACCGCCGATATATTCACGATAAAAACGTCAGCAATCATAATTTCGCCTATCGTGTCAAGCGGCAGATCCATTTGTTCAAGCATCATTAAATACATCGGCATTGTACTGCCGGGACCTACAGGACCTGCAAACGAAAGTTGCCACGCCAAAAAAAGTGCAATTAAAACTGCTGCAAGTGTTATTTGATTTCCCGAATCTGCCGCACCATAAAATATACAAATAATGTATGACGCGCCTTTTGTCGGTACGCAAAGTGCCTGTGCAAGCGGTACCCAGAAACCGCAAAATTTTTCTTCAATCTTAAATTCTTTTGAAGCTATCTCAATATTTTTTGACATTACAATAGTTGTACTTCCCGTTGACAATACAGTAAGAAAAACTTCAGACAGTTTATTGAAAAATTCTGTAATTTTAATTTTGTAACGAATATAAATGTTAAACAGCATAACGCCGGCAATAATCGCAAAAGTAATGTAATTAATCGCAATGATTTTCCAGACGCCAAAAATTTCTTCAAGGCTGTTTGTGGTTAAAGTTTTGAACACGCACAAAAAAATTGTCAGCAACATAGCTGTTGAAACTGCGTCCATAATTTTAAACCACAGCTTTTTTGATTCCATGATGATTTTTTTTAATGTCGGAAAAGCACTGCTCAACATTAAAATAGAAATTCCAAAGCCGACAGCAAGCAAAACTATCTGCAATAAATTACCGTCAATAAAAGGCGATACTATATTTTTCGGTACGATATTTGAAAGCAATTCTAAAGTTTTATTTGAAACGTGGGCGGAACTGTCACCATTCAAAGTTATAACGGGATAAAAAAATTGTGAAACTGCTACAGCTATAATGCAAGTTATCAGCGTCATTGCAAAAAATCTGCCTATAATTTTTATTCCAACGTTGCTTAGTGTATCCGCGTTATCTATTGCTATAATGCTTGACAGAACCGAAACAAATATAAATGGTGCCATAACCGCCATAATTAAATTCATAATCCATTGATTAACCATCGGCACAAAGTCATTAATTATCAATGACTGAACATTATTTGGAAAAAATCCAATCAAAAATGAGCAGATAATTGCAGCCACTAACATAACAGTCAGCCAGCCGCCCGGGATTTTCTTAACAGTCTTTTTCTCTTTTGTTAAAAATGCGGTAATTTCGTTGTAGCCGTCTTCATATTTGTAAATTGTTCCTGCCGTTTCGTATTGTAAAAGATTCTGCATGACGGACTCGCTGAAAATTGCGTTTTCATCAGCATCTTTTAATGGATTAAACGGCTCGCCTTTCAGGCGGATAATAATTTTTGTCGGATTGAACCAAGATTTACCTCTGATTGTAAATTCGTGATCTTCGCCAAATTTTTCTTGATACTGAATCAGCGAATCTTCCAAAATCAGGCAAATTTTTAAAATGTCTTTTTTGGCAACGCCCGCCGTCTCAAAAAATTTCTGAACATCTTCTACAGTTTTACCGATGTTTTGATTGCTGAGTTTCATTTTTAAATCTCCGCTTTTTTTGCACGTTCCAATCTTGATTTTAATTCGGGCGGTAATTCAATTTTCGGCGCGTCGGGGTGAAGTAGCCAAGTTGCCGCGTAATGTGTCTCTGAAATTTTGAACATAGGTGGCGCGGCTTTTTCGTCGATTTTCATTGCAAATTTATTTCTTGCGGCGAAGGCGTCGCCTTGTGGCTCGTGCAATAAATTCGGCGGACTGCCTGGAATTGAATATAATCTTTCGTCATCAGTTTCAAGGTCGGGCATTGCTGAAAGTAATCCCCACGTGTACGGATGGCGCGGGTCGTAAAAAATTTCTTCGACTGTGCCGCACTCAATTATTTTTCCTGCGTACATTACATTTACAAAATCTGCAACCTTCGCCACAACGCCCAAATCGTGTGTTATGTAAATTACAGACAAATTCATTTGCGCTTGAATGTCTTTAATCAGATTTAAAATTTTCGCTTGAATGGTAACATCAAGCGCGGTTGTCGGTTCGTCGCAAATTAAAATTTTCGGCTCGCACGACAACGCAATAGCAATTACGACACGTTGACGCATACCGCCTGAAAGTTGGTGCGGATAATTTTTCATTCGCTTTTCTGCGTCGATAATTCCGACAAGATTTAAAAGTTCGACGGCTTTTTTTTCGGCGTCAGACTTTGAAATTTTTTTGTGCAGAAACATTGCCTCTGTAATTTGGTCGCCGATTCTCATTGTTGGATCTAAACTTGTCATAGGGTCTTGAAAAACCATTGCTATTTGTTTGCCGTTAATTTTTTCGCGCAGGTCTTTTTTTGAAAGTGTCAGCAAATCAACGCCGTTATAAAAAATATTGCCGCCGTTGATAACGCTGTTTGAATCCAGCAAGCCTGTAACCGCTTTCATCGTCACTGATTTACCGCTGCCGCTTTCGCCGACAAGTGCAATGGTTTTACCTTTCGGCAAATCCAAACTGACGCCGCGTATTGCGTGAATATTTCCCGCGTTCGTGCGGAATGTTATATCTAAATTTTTTACCGACAAAATATTTTCCATAGTATCGCCTTTAATTGAAAATTTTTTTAATTCATAGTTTAGGGGGCTGTTTGTAAAATTTTTTTACTGAGATTTTTTTTATATTAAACTTACTTTTCTTTGTCTTGTCAAAGAAAATATTGGCAGGGGCGCGGGTAGTCTTAGTAAAAGAAATTTGCTAAGGGTTAAGCAGTTGCAATTTATTAACCACTAGTGGCTGTTGAATAAGTCTGTTTTGAAAATTTCTTTTATTTAACGAACTTTTTCTTTGTCTTGTCAAAGAGCAAATCCTCCTATTCGTCGAATTTGCAAGTACAGCAAATGCTCGTACTCCTCGCATTTGCAAGAAAGACGCTTTTTGCGGTGCTGTTTTTTCGTCCGCGAAAAAAACGCACCGAGCAAATGCTCTTATTCATCGCATTTGCAAGGCGCACGTCCTG
>CAJOGS010000056.1 GCA_905234045.1 uncultured Selenomonadaceae bacterium
ATGGGACCGCTTTTGGCAAGACTCGGCGCGGCAAAAATTTCATTGCCCGGCGGCTGTGCCATTGGTACGCGCCCTATTGATTTGCATTTGAAAGGATTTGCTGCACTCGGCGCAAAAATTGACATTGGACACGGCGATATTACAGCCTCTGCGCCAAACGGTTTAACCGGCGCAAGAATTTATTTAGATTTTCCGTCAGTCGGCGCAACCGAAAATATTTTAATGGCGGCTTGTATGGCGAAGGGGCAAACTATTTTGGAAAATCCCGCGCAAGAGCCGGAAATTGTCGATTTGGCGAACTATTTAAATATTATGGGCGCAAAAATTCGCGGCGCAGGTACGAACGTCATAAAAATTGAAGGCGTAGAAAAATTAATTGCCCGTGATTATGCAATTATTCCCGACAGAATTGAGGCGGGAACTTATATGATTGCGGCGGCGATGACGCACGGCGATATTTATGTTGAAAATGCTATCAGCGAACATTTAAAGCCCGTCATTGCGAAATTGAAAGAAGCCGGCGTTACCGTTATTGAAGACGTTGAAGGTATTCGCGTTTCAAATACTGATGAAAGATTGTTACCGATTCTTGACGCGCTGAAAAATTCCGGCGTTGCAGTTATCGAAAATATAAATTATTTTGAGTTTCCAAAAACTGCGCTGAATGACTCGGAAAAAATTTCTGTCTGCTTTGAGAATTTAAAACAATCCGGCGTTGAAATTTTTGAAACTGCCGACACTTTTAAAATTTTGAATAAAAAACGCCCGCGTTCCGTCGATATAAAAACTTTGCCTTATCCGGGATTTCCTACCGACGCGCAGGCACAATTTATGGCGTTGCTGACAATTTCAGAAGGCACGGGAATTGTTACCGAAACTGTTTTTGAAAATCGAATGATGCATGTTGACGAATTGCGGCGAATGGGCGCACAAATTAAAGTTGACGGGCGCACTGCCGTTGTTGAAGGCGTTGAAAAACTTAACGGCTGTCAAGTTAAAGCTACAGACCTTCGCGCAGGTGCGGCAATGGTTTTGGCGGGGCTTGTTGCCGAAGGCGAAACTATTATCAGTTACATTCATCATATAGATCGCGGTTATGATAAATTGGTTGAAAAACTTGTAAATCTCGGCGCAGATATTCAGCGCGTAGATCGTTAAAATATTTAAAAACGGCAAAAATAAATTGCCGTTTTTTTATGTGCAAAATCGCTAGTGCGTGTTGAAAAAGTCTGTTATCAAATTTTTTGGTTGAACTTTTTTATATTTTGAACGAACTTTTTCATTGTCTTGTCAAAGAGCAAACGCTCCTACTCGTCGCCTTTGCAAGTACCAAAAAGAAAGAGCGTTATTGCGGTGCTGTTTTTTCGTCCGCGAAAAAAACGCACCGCCTTGCAAATGCGATGAATAAGAGCATTTGCTCGCATGTCCTGTGCGCCATCCTAGTGGCTGTTGGTAAAGTAAACAATGCAACAACTAAAAAATTTTGATAGTTGGAATTTCTCAACCTTTAGCAAATTTCTTTTACTAAGATTGCCCGCGCCCCAGCCCGTCTCTGTTTTTGCCTCTGATTAAAATTTGGTGTAAAAGGTGGAGCGCGGCTGAATGGCTGGAATTTTTACCGCGCTAAACGCGAAAAACCTGACGGGCAGTGCGTCTTTCTTTTTGGTACTTTTTCTTTGACAAGACAAAGAAAAAGTACATTTAATTATAAAAAAATACATAAAAAAAAGATTTTACCAACACGCCCTAGTTTTTCGCTATCATCGAACAAAAATTAATTTAAATGATTAAATTTAGTTACTGATATTTTTATATTTAAATGTACTTTCTTTTTTCCGAAGCAAAAGTAGTTGGATAGTGGCGTAGCGGTTAGCTATCAGCTATCGCACTACCACACTACAAACCTTCAGCACTTTGCGGATTTAAAAAAAATTGTGGCTTTTGGAATTTTTCAACACGCCATATAGCTTAAAATTTTTATTTTTCGCCTTGCGAATGTTTATGAAAAATTATATTATTAGCAAAAGTTTTTACAGGAGGTAAATTGTTTTGCTGACAAAGAAAAAATTAGCGGCGGCAGTTTTGGGCGCGTTAATGTTTAATCCTGCAGTTTTGCCGCAAAATAATTTTATGCCCGCGTCGGTAGTTTGTGCGGAAGTTCGCACGATTGAGGCGGACGGCTATTACATAATGGGCGACGGCATGGAAGAAAATCAGGCTATTGCGAAGGAACGCGCCCGCGAAGACGCCAAACGCGCCGCAAGTGAACAAGTCGGCGTTTTTGTTGAAAGTCTTTCTGTAATGCAAAACGGCACTCTTACACGTGATGAAATTCGCACTTTTTCGGCAAATGTTTTGCAAGTTGTAAGCGCGCCGGTAGTTCCCGAAGTTTCAGGCGAAGCGATTAAATTTCATTGTCATATCACGGTTAAAGTTGACAGCAACAGCGTAACCGAAAAATTGCAAAATGATATTCAAAAAGTGGAGCAACTTTTAGAATTGAATCAGCAACAAGCAAATGAAATTTCCCGCCTTAATACCGAAATGCAAAATCTGCGCGAAACTTTTAAAAATTCATCTGAAGAAGAACGCGCCGAAATTAAAGACACGGTAAAAATTAACGAAAAGAATTTTATCGCCGCGCAGTTGGCAGATAAAGCCTATAAATACAATTACAGCGGCAATTATCAAAAGGCGGTTGACTGTGCCGAAAAAGCACTTGAATTAAATCCGCAGAATACCGACGCTTTATTAAATCTTGCTTACGCCAATGACAATTTGAAAAATTTTGAAATTGCGATTGACTATTACAAAAGACTTGAAAAGGCAAATCCAAATTCTGCCGTAACTTTGAACAATCTCGGCAGAATTTACTACAACGAAATTAAAGACAAAGACAAGGCGATTGAATATTACAAAAAGGCAATAGCGATTAATTCAACATATGCTATGGCGTGGAGTAATTTGGCGACGCTTTACAATGACGCCGACAAATACGATGAGGCTTTTGAATGTGCCGACAAGGCGACGCAATTTAATTCGGAACTGCCCGCCGCGTGGCAACAACTCGGCATGGCTTATTTCGGTTTGCAAAAATATGATCGCGCCATTGAATCTTTTACCAACGCGCTTGAACGTTACAACAAAATTAATTCCTCCAAAACTCAATTAGCGAAAACTTGGAACGGTCTGGGCGATGTTTATGCAAAATTGAACAACGCCGAAAAAGCCGCTCAATGTTACAGTCAAGCCGCCGAATGTTTGAACGAATACATTGAAAAAAATCCTCAGGACGTGGATAATTTAAAAGAAGTTGCCGTAATTTATTACAAAACCGGCAACTATGAAAGAGTTATTGACATTCTTAAAAATGTTCTGGAATTGAATCCTCTGGACGGCGACGCTAATGGAATGTTGGGAATGGTTTATTGGTCACAAAATAATAAAGCCAACGCCTTGAATTATCTTGAAAAAGCATACGAATTAAATTCAGATCTTGCCGCCAAATTCAGTTGGTCTTTCTTTGGCGACGCCTACAGCAATATCGGAAACTATGAAAAAGCCGCCGAATGTTACACTAAATCCCTTAAAGAAAAATCTGACGACTACGAAGTTTTGATGAAAACCGGCATTGCTTACTACAATTTGCAAAACTACGATAAAGCCCTTGAATTTTTCCAAAACATTACAACGATTGATATAAAAAATGAACGCGCTTTAAATTATATCGGCAACATTTATGTTAAGAAAAAAGATTTTAACACGGCGATTGATTGTTACAACAAAACTTTGAAGTTAAATTCAAAAAATGAAGCCGCGTTACACGGTATCAGTTTCTGCTACAATCTTTTAGGCAAATACGAAAAGTCGATTGAATATTTAAATGTGTTGCTTGAAATTAATCCGCAAGATGCAGATGTTTTGAATAATCTCGGCATTTCTTACGACAAATGGGGCAAACATTCAAAGGCAGTTGAATATTTCCAAAAAACTTTAGAAATAAATCCCAAAAACGGTTACGCCTTGAATCATTTGGGCGCGGCGTATAACAGCTTGGGAAAATACAAAATTGCCATTGAAAATCTTAATAAAGCGGCTGAAATTTTGCCGAAAAATGATGAAGTTTTTAAAAATCTCGGCGACGCTTACAAAGGCTTGAAAGATTATAAAAAGGCTCTCGAATGTTATAACAAGGCGATTGAATTAAATCCCAAAAACGCCGACTATAAAAAAATTCGTACACAAATTTTATCGAAAATGAAGTAATTCATATATAAAAATTTTGAGGAGATGAATTTTAATGCTGAAAAAAACAAGAATTATTTGCACACAAGGACCTGCAACCGATGCGCCGGGCGTCATTGAAAAACTTATTGAAAACGGTATGAACTGCGCCCGTTTCAATTTTTCACACGGCAACCACGCAGAACACAAACAGCGTATTGACGCCGTAAAAGCCGCCGCGTTAAAAACTAATCGCGTTGTGGCTTTAATGCTTGATACAAAAGGACCTGAAATGCGTTTGGGCGAATTTGCAAACGGCGAAGTCCAACTTGTAGCGGGAAATAAATTCACTTTGACTTATGACGATGCGCCGGGCGATGAAAATCATTGCTCGGTAAATCATAAAAATCTTTACGCCGAAGTTAAAGTCGGCGAAAAACTTTTGCTCAGTGACGGACTTGTTGAATTGAGAATTGACGCCATTGAAGGCAAAGACATTGTTACAACGGTTTTAAATTCCGGCAAAATGAGTACAAGAAAGCGCGTAGCCGCGCCCGGCGTTACATTGAGTTTGCCCGCAATTTCTGAACAAGATGAAAAAGATATTATTTTCGGCGTTGAACAGGATATGGATTTTGTGGCGGCAAGTTTCATTCAACGCGCCTCTGACGTTGAAGAAATCAGAAAATTAATCGCACGTCACGGCGGGCATATGGAAATTATCCCGAAAATCGAAAATCTTGCAGGCGTTCAAAATATCGACGATATTATAGCGGCGGCTGACGGCATAATGGTTGCACGCGGCGATTTGGGCGTTGAAATTCCTGCTGAAGATGTTCCGGTTATTCAGAAAGAAATTATTAAAAAATGCAATGACGCAGGCAAGCCGGTTATAGTTGCAACGCAAATGCTTGAATCTATGACAATGAACCCGCGCCCGACTCGTGCAGAAGTTTCAGATGTCGGCAACGCAATTTGGGACGGCGCAGATGTAATAATGTTGAGCGGCGAAACTGCAAGCGGCAAATATCCTGTTGAAGCCGTTGCAACCATGAATAAAATTGCACAGCGCGTTGAAAAAGCTCTTTCTTACAAACAAATTTTCCAAGAAAAAGGCGTTCACAGAAAATATTCTCAAACTGATGCTATCGCACATGCCACAGTACAACTTGCTTACGAACTTAGCGCAGGTGCAATTATTACGCCGACAAAATCCGGTTACACTACCAAAATTGTTTCAAAATATCGTCCAAAGGCTCCAATCATTGCATTTGCGCCTAATCAAGTTATTGCGCGTCATTTGGCGTTGCGTTGGGGCGTTTTCGTAGTTCCTGAAACTCCGTGGCTCAATCAAGATGAAATGTTTGCTTATGTAACCAGAATTGCATTGGAAAACGGCTTTGTCAAAAAAGGCGACGTTACAGTTATTACAAGCGGGCTCAAATACGGCTCAGGCGGTACAAGCGCAATTCAACTCCATACTATTGAGTAGTTGGATAGTGTGATAGTGCGATAGTTTGATAGCTATAACACTATAACACTAAAAAAGCAGTCGGAATTTATCTGACTGCTTTTTTTATTGACAAATATGGTAAAATTTTTATTGAGAATAAATTTAAATTTATTTTCGTGAAAATTGCTGGAGGTTTTAAAGTGAAAAAAATTTTTTTATTGGCTCTTACGGTTTTAATTTTTTGTACGGGTTGTGGCGGAGAAAAAAAAGACGACGGCAAATTAAAAATCGTTACGTCATTTTATCCGATTTATCTGGAGACAATTAACATTGTCGGCAATATTGACGGCGTGGAAGTTGTAAATTTGACTAAGCCGCAAACAGGTTGCCTTCATGATTACCAACTGACAACCGAAGATATGAAAACTTTGGAAACTGCTGACATTTTCGTTGTAAACGGTTTGGGAATGGAAAATTTTTTGGACAAAGTTACAAAGAATTTGAAAATTGTTGACGCTTCACAATCTGAAGAAATTTATCTGCTGAAAGACGGCGAAGAAATTAATCCGCACGTTTGGTTAAGCATAACTTATGCAATGCAACAAGTGAAAGAAATTCAGCGGCAACTTTGCGAAATTGATCCCGAACATGCCGCCCAATACAAAGACAACGCCTTTAAATATTTGAATGAACTTTCAGACTTGCGCTATGAAATGCATTTTGAATTGGATAATTTGCCGAACAAAAATATTGTAACCTTCCATGAGGCGTTCCCGTATTTTGCGACGGAATTTAAATTAAATATTGCGGGCGTAATTGAACGCGAACCCGGTACAGAACCGACGCCGCAAGAATTAGCTGACACTATCAAAATTGTAAATTCATTGCCGGTAAAAGTTTTATTCACTGAGCCGCAGTATTCGCCGAAATCCGCCGAAACTATTGCACGTGAAACCGGCGCAAAAATTTTTACGCTTGATCCGATTACAACCGGCGAAGCCAAATTTGAAAATAAAGACGATTACCAAAACAAAATGCGCCAAAATATGAACACGCTTATTGAGGCATTGCAGTAATTATACGCCGCGTTATAATTGATTTTAATTTTGTCTGCTGTCGGTAGACGTTTTTCTATTTTGACGGTTTAAAATATGTTTGAGGTGATAAAAATGCAATCAGCAAATGTAAAATGTCCGCACTGCGGACGCAAACTCGGACCTTATACTGTTGATTCGCCGCGCCCGCAACGTACAAGCGGAACTTGCCAATGCGGAAAGCGTTACACGGTTGAATACGGGCAAGGAAAAATTAAAGTTACAAAAGGTTAGGCGGCAAATTATATGACAGTAATAATAATGGCGGTTGTCGGAATATTTTTATTGCCAATCATTGCAAAATTTTTTGTCCAAATTGTGAAGTTAGCTTTAATAATTTTTGTGTTGGAATTAATTGCAACGGCAATTCTTCCGGTTATTTTTGAAACATTATACTTACTTTATAAGTTTTTTAGTGCGGATGGATTCTAACCCGTCATTTATTAACAAAGTTTAGGAGTGAAAATTTTATGGGATTATTTTTTGATTCTGATGAAGAGAAAGCACGTAAACGCGAACTTAAAGAAGAGGCGAAAGAATACCGCGAACAAGCAAAAGAATATCTTGATGATGCAAGAGAATACCTTGATGATTACAAAGATTATAAATCAAGTGCGAAGGATTATGCACAATTTCTTTCTGAAACTTTGAACGAATACACTAAAGAGAAAGTTGAAATTTTAAAGGAACTTAACAGCAACATTTCAGTAACCATTGCGAATTTTAAAAATTACAATATCAGAGGGCATGTTCCGAAAGCCCCGAGTATCAATTCCGCGCCGAGTATTCCAAATTTTACGGTTTCCAATTTTATGTCGGTAATTCCAGGCGGCAATTTGAATCCTATCAATATTGTGTTATCGGTATTCAGCAATCCCGAAAAAGATCGTGATGAGGCACGCCGCAAAGCAAGGGAAGCCGAACGTTACTGCGATAAAGTTGCACGCGCTCGTACACAAATGATTGATGCCAGGGACGCCATTAAAAATACTTTTGAATATATTTGCGAGGAACGCTCCGTTATTCGAGAATTGATGGGCAAACTTCGCTCAATTATTAAACAACTTGACGAGGCAATGAAACAGCAAACTCATACTGAAGAATCTGCAAAGTACACTGAAGGAATTTGTAAAATTGCCGAGCAGATTAAATGCACGCTTGAAAACGGTGTAACGAACAATGCCGGCGAGCTTTATGACGATTACAAAATTTACAGCCAACGTATCAGAGAAATAAACAACTCCATTCCGGCCGCGCCGAGTCTCGGCAGTTCTTCCAGTTGGCTTGATATTGTTATGAAGTATTAATCATGTATCCAAATACAGAAATTTTTAATTTGGCGCATAATGTTTTTGACAATTACATTAACGACCGTGAAAAATCACTTACGCGGCTGGAAAAAGATATTGCAAAATTAAAATTGGAATGTGCAGAAATTGAACGCCGAACTGAACTTATGAATCAATTTGCAAAACAGTTTTTTGAGGAACGGAAAAAAATTCGTACTTTGGCGATGAAGTCTTTGGATATTGCAATAGAAAAAGGCGATTCGGATATTTCTGCCATTGCTTTAACGATGATTGGTAAAGAATACTCAAAAGATTTTTTGGGAATGATGAACAAAATTTCAGGATTGAGGTGATTTTATGGCAGAATTGCCTCCTGCACTTGTCGGCTCTGTCATTTCAGATTTTATAAAGTGCGGCACTGATTATTTGGCTTGCAAGGAACGTGAAATTACAAAACGCGAACAAATAGCCGCCGAACTTGAGGCAAAATTGACGGCGATAAATAAAGAATACGATTTAAAATCACAGGCATTGGCATACCATCACGAAGAGATTATGCGCTTATATCAAATTGCCGAAAATCTTTTAAATAAACCTGAAGTAATTGCAAATGCAGAGCTTACGAAAAATCTTTTAATCTTTATCGCAAACGGACATTCAAAAGCCGGTGACAATTTAACGGCAATGTTTTCAAGTTTATCAGTCGGAAAGTTGAGGTAACGCAGTTGGAAAATTTAGCTGAAATAATTAAACAGGAAAAAGAAGAACGCGCCGCAATTAAAGATAACTTAAAAAATTTTCATACTGCCGTTAATGCCCGTGAATCTGAAATTAACGCCGAATTAAAGGCAAAACATCAGCAACGTATGGAAGAATTGGAGAATCAAGCGAAATTTCTTCAAAGTTTAATTAAAAAAAAATAAAAAAAAACCGCAGAAAAATTTCAATCTGCGGGCTTTTTTCATTTCTCAAAAATCAGCAATTCGCAATTTTTTTCATACAGCAAAATATTTGTTTCGACGAGTGAAAAGCCGCGTTCCAACGCAAAAATAATTACGGCGTCGAAAGTACGGCGCGGATAAAGTTCCGGCTCTTGCGCGTATTTCAAAAGGTGTTGCGTTTCGTCCAGCGAAAATTTCAGAAGGTGTTTTCACAAGCGTTTTAGTAAGGTATGAAAATGAGAAATTATAATAAAGGCTTCTGAAATGACTGTTTTCAAAATCTTTAGCGAGACGGCG
>CAJOGS010000057.1 GCA_905234045.1 uncultured Selenomonadaceae bacterium
CGCGAGCAAATGCTCGTACTCCTCACATTTGCAGGGCGGTGCGTTTTTTTCGAGGACGAAAAAACAGCACCGCTAAAAGCTCCTTTCTTTTTGGTACTTGCAAATGCGACGAATAGGAGCGTTTGCTCTTTGACAAGACAAAGAAAAAGTACTTTAAATATATAAAATCCATAAAAATTAAAAAAAAAGAGTTATTCAACAGATTCTAGGGCGTATTAGTAAAATCTTATTATGGCTTGTTGAAAAAATCAAATTTTACTGATTAAATTTAGTTACTGATGTTTTTTTATTTTTAAATGTACTTTCTTTTTTCCGAAGCAAAAGTAGTTGGATAGTGTTGTAGCGGTTAGCAGATAGCTATCTGCTATTGGCTATCGAACTACCACACTACAAACCTTCCGCAATTTGCGGATTAAAAAAAATAATTGTGGATTTTGGAATTTTTCAACACACTCTAGTAATTTTGACAAGACAAAGAAAAAGTTCGTTAAATATATGAAAAAATAACAAGGTTCGTTAAAAAAATCTTAGACAAAAAAAGTAAATCTAAATAAAAAAATCTCAGCAAATAAATATAAATTTAAATCTGAAAAATTTTCGCAGAATAGTAACAGGCTCCGACATTTTGTAAAATTCGTTCTTCGTTGACAAAATTAAAATTTTCGCTATTCTTAGCAATATAAAATTTTATAATGAAACGAGTTGATTAAATTGTTTGATTTTGGTGATAAAAATATTGACGAACTTGATAAAAACGATATAGCAAATTTGGCAATGTGGACGGCGCACAATATTAATGACGCTTTCAAAAAAAACGGGATAAATCTGCCGGCGATTGACGAAAATTTTATCGCACAGTTGGTTAATGTTTTGATAGAAGATTGGCAGAAGGGAATAATTATTGACTCTGAACAAATTATAAAACGTGCGTTTGAATTTGACGACTTTAAAAATAAAAAAGTCTCTGTCGCCGCCATTCAAGTTATTAAAATGTTGGCTGAAAGTTTTCCGGAATTCGTAAGTTTAAATTCTCACGCCATTAAAGTTTGAAAAAATTTTATCTAAACTATTGCAATTTTTTTTTTATCTGTTATAATTGCTAACGTCTTAACGGGATGTAGCACAGTTTGGTAGCGCGCATCGTTCGGGACGATGAGGTCGCAGGTTCAAGTCCTGTCATCCCGACCATTTATTTTTGAAAATTCACAGCCTCTTAGTTTTGAGAGGCTTTTTTTAGTATTAAAATCGTTTGGAGTTGAACGCGATGAAAAAAAATATAATCCTGATAAGCATAATTTCAATAATATTGGCAGTTTTATTCGTCGCAGGTTATTTTGTAGGCGATTATTTTGTAAATTTCGCCTTGAAAAGAACTGACAACCAACCACCGCAAGCTACAGTAAATATTGCTGATCCAAATTTAAAAGCTCCTGCGCGACCGAATTTTAACAGCGAAATCTGGACAATTAAAAGCGCGGACGGCTTGAATTTATACGCCACATATTTTTTACCTGAAAACGAAAGCCACAAATGGGCGATTCTCGTTCACGGCTACGGCAGAGATCAAACTTTCGCCTATGATTACGCTGAGGAATATTTAAAGCACGGCTACAACGTCTTGACGCCGGATTTACGCGCCTCCGGCACAAGCGAAGGTACTTATTTAACAATGGGGACGCTTGAAAGCCAAGATATTGCAATTTGGGCTGCAAAGATTCTGGAAAAAGATTCACAGGCTAAAATAGTTTTACACGGCGTTTCAATGGGCGCGGCAACAGTTATGATGGCATCTGCGCAAAATATTCAAAACTTGTGCGCCGTCGTCGAAGATTGCGGCTACACTTCGGCTTATGATATGTTTACCGCGCAACTTAAAGTAATTTTTGATCTGCCGGAATTTCCAATTATGGGATTTGTTGACATGGTAAGCCATATGAAAACAGGTTATCCGATTTCTAAAGCCTCACCGATTCGCAGTGTGATAATGATTAAAGTACCTATACTTTTTATTCACGGCACAGAAGATAAACTGGTTCCATTTGAAATGATGGATAAACTTTACAGATTCTGCGGCGCACCTGTTAAAGAAAAATTCGTCGTCGAAGGCGCAGGACATGCCGATTCTAAAGTAAAAAATCCGCAAAAATATTTTGAGCAAGTTTTCAATTTCATTGACAGATACACAAACGATTAAAAAAATCCCCGCCTAAATTTTTAAGCGGGGATTTTTGATGAATATTTAAAAATCTTGATATGTAACAACCGTAGTCGAATTTTTGGCATTTCCACGAATCCGCAGAGAATTGAAAAAAATTAATGTCATCGCAACTATAACGCCTGTAACCGACAACGCGGGTAGAAATTGCAGCGGTAAAACATTTACGCCAAATGCCGACAAAAGCGCGGGCGGCGTCAAAATCATCATTGTAATATACGAAATTATTAAATTTTGTTTGATTAATTTTTTTGCGAAAATGGCAACTTCCCGCAATGTAGAAAATTTGTACAGCGTCGAAATTTCAAAGTCCGGCTTTATATCGCTGTCTTCAGTCAGCGGTGTCATTGCGCCGTCTTTATAAATTATTGAAACGTCAGCCGCAAACATTGCGTTAAGGTCATGCAATTCATTTCCAATCATTGCCACATTTTGTTTTTTTGCGCGTAAAATTTGAACTTCCCGCGCTTTGTCAGGAGGTGTAAGGTCAGTTCGCACCGTATCAATTTTCATATCTTTGGCGAAATTTTTAGCCGTGCGACGATTCGCCGCCGTTAAAAGTGCCGGCTCCAGATTATTATGTTTTAAAATCGAAATAAAACTTTTCGTATCGGGATTGACTTCATCTTTCAAGGCAATAATTCCCCGCGCCATTCTTCCAATACTCAAAATTAACGGCGTTTTGCCGTGAACTGCCAACTGATCCGCCTTTGTCAAATAGCCGTTGGTAATACTTACGCCTTGATCTAAAATCCATTGCGGGTTGCCGATTCTGATAACTTTTTGATCCATAATCGCTTCTGCGCCGCAACTTGGAAATTCTTGAAACGCGCTGACTTTGTAAATTTTTAAACCGCGTCCCAGTGCAGTTTTATAAATTAATTTGCCCATTGAATGACTTGAATATTGTTCGATTGTCGCCGCGTAGGATAAAACTTCATTTTGCGAAAGCGTTTCAGAAAATAAATCCATGACAAAATATTCGCCGTTCGTCAAAAATCTGTTCATTGGCATTGCAACTGTATCAACGTCGTTAATTTTTAAAATAGCACTTTTATTGTGAACCGTTACATTGCTGTTGGCGAGAATTTTTTTTGCGCCTTGAAGTACCAAGGCTTGAGAGAGCCATAAACAAATCGGAAAAAGTGCCACGAAAATTGATAAACCTGCAAAAAGTGCAATTTCTTCGCCGCGTAAAAAAAACGTGTATACCGAAATGATACTCGTTAAAAGTACGTCCAGCAGAAAAAAAATTTTTACCCTCATTCAATACCACCTGTCTAAAATTTATTGCGTGAAAATATTATAACATTTAACTTTGAAAGTTGCACAAAATTTTATATTGACAATTTTGAAAACATTGATTATAATTCACAGCGTAACGTTCCTCGGTAGCTCAGTCGGTAGAGCACCTGACTGTTAATCAGGGAGTCACTGGTTCGAGTCCAGTCCGGGGAGCCATTTTTTTTGCAAATTTTTATTGGCGCGTTGAACGTGCTTTTTTTAGTTGGTGAAATAATGACAGATTCCAGAATAAAAGCAGTTATGAATTTTGTAGAAAAAAATAGCCGCGTGGCAGACATTGGAGCGGATCACGGCTATTTGGCGATTGAACTTTTAAAAAATTCTATAGCGTCATATGTAGTGGCAAGCGACAAAAACGCCGCGCCGCTTGACGCCGCAAAAAAAAATATCGCCGCCGCCGGTTTAAATGATTTTATTGATACAAGATTGGGCGACGGTTTAAAAGTTCTGCGCGAAGGCGAAGTTGACACAATTTGTATTGCGGGAATGGGCGGCGCGTTAATCGTTGAAATTTTGAACGAATCGCCAACTATTTTAAAATCTGCAAAACAATTAATTTTGCAACCGATGAACGCCATTGACAAATTACAGGAATGGCTGAAAAATAACGGCTGGTACATTGCAGATATTGAATTGGCTGAAGTCGGCGGGATTATCTACGAGATAATCAGCGCGGTAAAAAATCCTGCGTCGGTTGCTGAGGTTACGAAGAAATCAAAATCGCCGTTGTTGAAAAAATTTTATCTGCAGAAAATTTCAAAATTGCAACGTGTTCTTGATGAAATGTCGAAAAGCCCCGCCGCTGTTCAATCTGAAAAATTTAAACAAATTCAAAATGAAATTTTGCGATTAAAAAAAATTGCAGGTTAAAATTTCATAGTGCATGTTTGTAAACTTTTTTGGAGTAATATTTTTTATATTGAAATTTACATTTCTTGTCTAAATTTTTTTATATCTAACGAACTTTTTCTTTGCTAGTGCATGTTGAAAAATTGATTGAAAATGCTGACGAATTAATTTTTGTTCGATGATAGCGAAAAACTAAGATGCCGCGCAGGACGCGCGGCTCAGGCGGCGTGCGAATACGCCGCTAAAAGCTCCTTTCTTTTTGGTACTTTTTCAGCTAAAGAGCACGCTTGCTACGCAACCGCGCAGGAGCAGCAAAGAAAAAGTACGTTCAAAAAAATAAAAACTTTCAAGAAAAAATTTTATAACAGACTTATTCAAAACGCCCTAGTGCGTTTTGAATAATTGATTTAACTTGCTTATTCACGAATTATTTTTTGTTAGATGAAAATGAAAAAACAGCACCGCAAAAAGCGTTTTTCTTGCAAAGGCGACGAGTAATTTTGACAAGACAATGAAAAAGTTCGTTCAATATATAAAAAAGTTCAACCAAAAATTTGATAACAGACTTTTTCAACACGCCCTGGCAAAGAAAATTACGTTCAATATAAAAAATATTTACCGACAGCCACAAATTAAAATACAAAGTATCCTGCAAGCGTCCCGCGTCGGACGCTTATTTTTATTTTGGAAATTTCGGCGCGGTTACTGATTGCGTTAGGCAAACTCTGTTTTAGAATTGCGTTGGAAAGTTCCCAATGCAAATTTTCAGTCGTGACGCCTTCGCAAATTTCAGTTATCGGCAAAAGTGAAATTGCCATTGGAATTTGCAAAAAATTAACTTCGATTGTTTCGCCGTCTTTAACGTAAAAAATAATTTCCCGTTCGTCAGCAAGGAAAATATTTTCGTAGTTCGCACAGGTAAAAATATTGCTGTACAAATGATCGAAACGCTTGCCAAAAATTCCCGTGACAATCGCAGGATTTTTGCCCAAAATTTCCAACGCAATTTGCGTATCTGTAAAATCTTTTTCGACGGGATATTTTTTTATCGGAATATTATTTGAAACAGCCCAATCAACAGCGGAACTTTTCGCACTGTCAAAATCTCCAATCAAAATTTCAGGAAAAATATTGCAGTCTCTGCAAATTTCAATTCCTTTATCGACACAAAAAATTTTCCTGCCTTGAGCGACAGTTTTAAAATAATCTTCATTGGGACGCCTGCCGCCCGCTACAATTAAATTTTCAGTGTCGGGAATTTTCAAAAAATCAGCTTGCGGAAGTTTCAAAATTTTCACCTCGTTTACATTTTTTGACATATTGGCTATAATACCATAAAAAACTTTAAAGGTAGAGGATTTAGTGGACGATTACACTTGGAAAAAAAAAGTTAGAGCGCGGCGGCGGCGCGTAAAATATGAAAGAGTATTTTTTTTATTGGCATTGATATTTGCAACAAGTTTTGGAATTTGGAATTACGCAAGCCGCACGAAAACGCCGCAATACGCAATGAATGAAATTATTACATCGTTTAATGAAGGCGATTTGGAAAAATTTAACAGCCGTGTAGATTTAATGTCAATTACAACTGCGGCGTATGACGATTTAACCGGCGATATGTTCAAAAATGATGAAAGTCTCTCAATGAGTGAACGCTTGCTTTTTGAAAATTTCTATGTGCTGATTCGCCCGCAAATTTGCGCGGGGGCAATTAAAGTTATCAATACCAAAATTAAAAACGATAATTGGACATTGCCGGAAGAAATTTTGAAAGGTCGGCAACTCGGCATTGATTTTGATTTACTGCTTGAAAGAAGTTTAATTCGCCATACAAAAATTGTCAGCATAGAAAATGTTGAACATCTCGGCGACAAGGCAACTGCCAAAATTCACGTCGTCGAAGAAAATACAAATACGCCGTTCGTTTTCAAAGTTACGCTTGAAAATTTCAGCAACGCAAGTTGGCAAGTGGCAGGTTCAAATTTTGAATTTTTCGGCGAAAAATGGCAGTTCCCGGGATTAAGTTTTGGATTAGATGATAATTCGTGGCGAATCACGGGAATTGAAAACTACAAAGAATATCTTGAAACCGTTACGCCGATTATTCAAAAAGGCGTCGAAGAATACATTGACGCCACTGCCGAAATTATTGACCATTATAATTATCTTTTCGCAGTTGAACAGTCGAATTTCATAATAATGCAGAGGACTTCAAGCGGCGTTATGAGTCACAACCAACGCACCAGAATTGCTGATTATATTCAAAATACGATAATTCCGACGCTTCAAGACAGACAATCTGAACTAAGCAAAATTGCAATTCCTGCGGGCGCAATGTATTTGGCAAGTCTTCGCGCAGAATCAACGAACGTTACTATTGAGGCGTGGAAATCTTATGTACAGGGACTTTTAAACGATGACGAAGTTGCATTTTTCCGCGCCGCAAGTATTCACAAACAAGAATTGATACTTGATCAACGAATCGAAGAAGTTGTAAAAAATTCCGCCGTTGCAAGAAATTTGCCGGAACTTCCATAAAAAATAAGCCGCTCAAATGAGCGGTAATTTTTTTGTTTAAAATTATAAACTGCGGCGGTTGCCGTCCATCATAATTTGTGTAATTTGTGCGGCAAGCTGAGGTTCCATTTTCGCCAAAATTTTTCCGGCGTTGCTCTCGTCCATTTTCTGCAAAATTGAAACAGTAGTATCAAGGTTTACGCTGTCCAGAGCTTTCGCCGCCTCTTCAGGTTTCATATTGTCATAAATTCTTGCAAGTTTGGAAATGCGCTTTTTCTCGGCG
This sequence comes from uncultured Selenomonadaceae bacterium, assembly GCA_905234045.1. Lineage (GTDB taxonomy): Bacteria > Bacillota > Negativicutes > Selenomonadales > Selenomonadaceae > Quinella. The sequence continues at coordinate 7,170 of CAJOGS010000057.1, forward strand.
GCTTCACGTGCGGCGGCTTGTGCCTCCAATTCTTTTTGAGAAATTTTAACGTCTTTAGATTTTTTTGGAGGTTCAGGCGCGGGCGACGGCGTGGCAGGTTTAGCCGCCACTTCGACAGGTTCAGGCTCGGGTTCAGGTTCCGGCTCAGGTTCAGGCCAAATTACGCCTTCCGGCACTTGAAAATATTCAAATGCTCCGCCGTAACCTAAAAGCGGCAATTTGTACAAGCCGACTTTTTCATTTGCCCATTGCAATTTTTCTTCAACGGCTGCTTGATCCAAAACTTCAAAATGTACCGCCGCAAATAATCCGCCGACGGCTAAAATTAACAAGAAAAATAATAGCAAAAAAATATTACGTATTCGCTGAAAGATACTTTTTTTCTTAGCCATAACGTCCAGCCTTTCTATTTAATGTAAAAATCCATAACGCGCCCGACGTAATTTTGAGTTTCGCTGTATGGAGGAATACCGCCGTATTTTTGAACCGCGCCGGGACCGGCATTATAAGCGGCAATGGCGTATTTGACATTACCGTTAAATTTGTCCAACATTTGGCGGATATAATGCGCGCCGCCTTCAATATTTTGCTTTTCGTCGTATGGATCTACGCCCAAACTTCCCGCAGTTTCCGGCATAAGTTGCATAACGCCGATTGCGCCGACGTATGAACGCGCCTCTTGATTCATATTTGATTCAGCGGTTGCAATGGCTTTTACTAAATCTGATTCGACGCCGTAACGACGCGCCGCCGCTTCAATCATTCCTTCAGTTGTAGTTGGCGCGGAATTTTCAACGCGCCGCCTTGTTTCAACGTTGGGATTTGCCGACGGATTAAAACTATCCACAACGGCTAAATTATCTTCAGCTTGTAAAGCCTCTGCAACTTTTTTGGCATTCGCCGCCGCGTTTTCATTGACAGGCATTTTATTTTCTGCCAAAAATTGTTCGATAGGTTTAATTTTTTTTGCAGTGTCAAGATTTTCAATTTTTTGCAATTCAGCCTCAAGGGTATTTTGAAATTTATTGCTGACGGTATTTTTAAAGCCGAACATTTTTTCAAGTTCGCTGATACGTTGCTGAATTTCGGCTATTCTGCCGAGTGCAGGAATGCTTTCAATCGCTTGTATTGCCAAAGTAGTCATCGCCTTTCAATTATTTTTGTCTGATATGAAGTTGCAAGCCAATTTCGTCTAAAAATTTTTGCTCTTCTTTGAGCAATTCCTCATTATATTCGCGCAGACGTTTTTCTTTGAGTTGCTCAATACTTTTCAGGTACGTTATTAACTCCATTAATTTCTTCAACTTTTGCTGTCGTTCCTGCATAGTTTGCAAAATTAATTGTTGCTGACTTTCAATTTGTTCACGTTTCCAGTTGAAAAAATTATTATACGTCACAATAACGCCGACTTTGACGGTGTGCCCTTCGCCTGTCATTGCAGAATATTCTTCCTGCCCTGCTTTCAATTCCTGTAAAAGTTCATGCAAGCGGGCGCGGTGTCCTTCAAGTCTGCGCGAAACTTCGGCAAAAGCCATTTCGGCATCGTCTTTTTTGCGGCGCGTAACCTTTAATAATGTTTCGAGTTGAAATTTAAATTTTTTCATAGCATTTAAAATTTTTTTTAATATTTTTTAAAACTGTAGGGGTTGTTGGTAATGTCAAAAATTTTATTGTAACCTGTGCAAATAACAGGAACCTTGCGCGCAATGACGCGCGCCGCCGCCATTGATTAGCTAAAGAGCATGCCTTACTACGTAAGCCACGCAGTATTGAATCTCTGACGGAAAAAAAGCACTTTTTCTTTGGTACTTACGCGGCTTGTTTCGGAAAAAAGAAAGTACATTTAATAAAATAAAATAAAATAAAATAAAAAAGAAATTAGGCAGTAGTACTAACAACTAACTACTATGTGCTGTTGAATAAATCTGTTTTTAAATTTTTTATTGAACGTACTTTTTCTTTGTCTTGTCAAAGAAAAAGATACAGCAAATGCTCGTACTCCTCGCATTTGCAAGAAAGACGCTTTTTGCGGTGCTGTTTTTTCGTCCTCGAAAAAAACGCACCGCCCGCGCCGCGCGTCCTGCGCGGCAT
>CAJOGS010000058.1 GCA_905234045.1 uncultured Selenomonadaceae bacterium
GCTCGATCCGAAACATATGCAAGAAATGGGAATCCGTGCAATTTATCCGCGTCCGAGTTCAAGCAAGTCCGACAAGGAAAACAAAATTTACCCGTATCCGGCTTTGTACTTGAAACTTGTCAAAAAGCCTTATCCGAAGCCGTTCCTGAAATTATGAATTCGGATCAAGGCAGTCATTTTACGAGTTCAAAATACACCGATTTATTTTTGGACAAGGGCTGCAAAATCAGTATGGATCATTGCGGACGGGCTTATGACAACATTTTTATTGAGCGGTTGTGGCGTTCGGTCAAATATGAAAATATTTATCCGAATGAGTATGATACTCCGCGTGAGGCTCGCACTGGCATCAAGGATTATTTCGAGTTTTACAACGAAAAGCGACCTCATCAAAGTTTGAACTATCGTACTCCTGTTGAAGTTCATTTTGGATTGTAAACCTAACTTATTTTATGGTTAAAAACACTTCATACTCTCAAAAAGAGAATCGTCATTTTTTATTTGAGGGGAGGGTAGTGTTCGCCCCTCCTACCTTTTTTCCGCAATTTCAAGATAATCTTTCGATTAAAATATCTGCGGCTTGAAATGCCGCTTTTTTTAAAGCATTGTGAACGCTAACTTGAGAAACTCGTTTTGTTCCAATGGTTACGATTGTCGCACCGTCTAAATCAACTAAAGCACTTTCAGATTTTCCTTCGCCTTTAGCCGCCATCAAAATTTTTCCGGTTTGAATATCTATGACCCTTGCGATAATCCTTGCCTTAACGGTATTGACTGTTACGACAGCCTCATTATCTTCGGCTAGTGAAACGTCTGCAACATTTCCATAAATCAGATAACGCACGTTTAAAATTTCTCCAATTTTTTTTGCATCATCCGGCGGTATTGCTCCGACAACGATTAAATTGGAATCTTTAAGTTTTTCGGCTAAGTTGGATTTTTCAATAATATTAAAATGTTTTCTGTCGCTCAAGCGTTCAATGATATACTCTGAAGTTACTAATCCCACGTCTTTCAGTGATAAATTTTCTTCCATTTCTCTTTTTAAAATTCCAAAATCCATTACTGCAATTTCGGAATCTTTTTCTAAAGTTCCCGCCTCAGTTACAGAAAAAATATTAAAAAATATCAGGCAGACAGCAAAAAATGTTTTCATATTGCCGGTCACTCTTTACTTAACGAACAATTTATGTGCTTTATAATCTGTGATTAAGGCATTAGAAATTTGTTCAACAGCATCTTCCAAAGCCTTAGTGTAAATTTCTGAAGTGAGTTTTGTACTGCCGAATTTGAACATTCCAACGTCTGTTCTGGTAGTAATATCTTTGCCGACCACAGCTTTTCTCCAAATTACTTCGCCTGTGTCAGCCTTGATAATTCGCAAGTCGGTTCGTATGCCAATACCGGCTTTTTTTTGACTAACGGATGGAATAGGTAATCCTACGTTACCAGCTGCAGCACTAAAAATTTGTGATGCCCGTGCCACATCTGAATCTTCCCAAGTATCGGGACTATTTCCCATAGCTATAATATTTCCCTGAATCAGATATTGTGCATTGTGAGCCTTACCGATTTTTGAAGTAATTGACGGTGAGATAATTTGTCCAACTTCAGCCGTACCGATTGTCTGAGCCTGTGAATTATCAAAAGCCGGACCTTCAAAAATTAAATTTAAATTTTTATTTGCCAACGCTTTTTCCGCATTCATCAATTCTGCAGATTTTTCGTAAAAAAGTTGTTGTTCCAAATCTTCATCTAAAGGTTTCGACTCGTTGATATTAAATCCATTAGCCAAAAGTTTTTCGAGAACCAGTTCAGAAAGGACAGCCGCCGTATCAAGCGATTTGTAACGCGTGTCATTGGAGAATTTTATCAGTATACACGTTTCATCTGCCGCAAAAGCTGAACTGAAATTTATTGAAAGAATCAGTGATACACTTAAGACAATGGCAATAATCCTTTTCATTTTTTGTTCGCCTCATTTCTTTTTAACTTTAAGTTCTGCAGGTAAAGACAAATATTTTATGTCAGGCGTTGTAGAAAATTCTTTTATATCGACAACAAATTTATTGTATGACTGAAGTTGATTGCCATTTTGCAGATATGCAACATATGCAATTTTCACTAAGTTTTCGCCGTCAAAGTAGTATCTTATTGCACTGAAAATATTCTTTTTGTTAGAGGCAAAATCTTCGTAGTGAAGTCCGTCTTTTGCTGTGCCTGAACTCACAAATTGATAAGTTGGGCTTGTCGGAATATCAATCAATTTTTCGGAAGGAATTATAGGAGAAAAAATCTCGCTGAGAACAGGATTTCCTAAAGTATAGTCATTTATTAAATTTTGATACGGCGTTTGAAATCTGTTATCGTCTGCCTTAACGCTGTGACTTTTTCCGAAGAAACTGTAACCTCCATAATAATTTTTCTTATCTTTTTTTATCTCATAGTAAAAATTAAAAACTTCATTATCCTTGACAAGTTTACAAACTCCCCCCAGAGGCATCTCACTGGTATAAATTTTACCGTCTACTGCATGTCTGATTGATACAGAATTAAAATTTGTTTCGACGTAACTATTGTCGCCGTCTGCCACCACAATACCTTGATGAAGTTGCATTTTTCCAAAACTTGTAAGTTTTTCTTTTAATCCTTCTTCACTAAAAGTTGCATCGTTTTTGCTCTGATGGATAGGAATTTGAGAAATTTCGTACTTGATGGTGTAACTTTTGTTGAGAATTGCGTTGCGATAGGCATCAATTTTCGCCGCATCTACCGAATTTGAGAAAATCATCGCAACTGCCGCCAAAATAAATAAAATTTTTTTGTGCATATCACTTTCCTCCCAAAGTTTCTATTAAAGTTTTTTGTTCAAGCAGATCTGCCATATTTCCGTTTTGTGCGGCATAAACTTTAATTTTTCTGCCTATTTCAAAAGCGGTATCAGGTACTTCAGAGGTCAGTGCGGAAATTTTTGTTGTACGAATCAAACTTTCTTTCCCATCACGAATAAGATATTTTTGAATTACCTTGAGTTGTCCATTATCATAAAGCATATTATATGCCTCTTGTGCGATAATATTTCCTGCCAAAGATTTTATGTCGATAAGATATTGGTCGCAAGAATATTCCTTATTTTCAAATGTAACTTTAAATTCACCGTTGTAATGTGGTGCGGGCATGTTAAAAAGATTATCCCTGAAAGGATCCTCCCAATAAAAAATTGCAAGTTCATCTGGAAGTGTTAAATCTTCGCGGACAAAATTCCATTCTTCACTGTCATCAAGGTTGGGAGAATTCAATTGGTCTTCAGGCAGAACTATAGCGGAAACTTCTTTTTTCCCGCCACTAAGAAAACTGAAAGGTCCGACATTTCCATCTGCAGGGTCAATAAACCTGTAATATTTGCCATCGCTGTAAAGAACATCAGGGTAGTTTTTTTTACTACTCATATGAAATTTGAAAATTCTTTTGTAATAATTACTGTTGTAGGCTGTTTCTAATTCGTTATTGGCAAATGTACCGCCTGTTGTGCGACTTGTAGAGTGAGAAAATATTCCGCCTGTGCTGGTCTCTCGCATCATTCTTTTACCATTTTGTCCTGCCAAAACCATTTTTGCAGAATTAAATTTGTAATGTCCAAGCACTGGTACATCCATCTCTGCAAACATTTGGTATTCGATATAAAAATTGCCTGATTTAAACATTTGCCTGTACTGTTCAGCCGCAGGTTGCTCGGCATTTGCATTATTCGGAGTGACTACGAATGAAAAAATTGCCGTCAAAATCGCTCCCATTGCCAACTTCCACTGGATTTTCACTTGCTCGACCTCCCCCAAATTTCAAAGGGTTCAGCATTGATGATAGATACCGAACCCCTTGATTTAGTTCAAAATGGTATTTACCGTACAAAACTTACGGCACAGTTTTCCAGCATGTGAGAATTTTCGTTTGCCAAAAGTATTCTGTCCGCATCTTCAACCGACACAATGACATTTACATGATTAACAGAATTTTTACCGCCGCGAACTTCCAACGCTTTTACAACAAGCGGATTTTCACCTGTACGTTCTCCAACAGTAGCCTCTTGCAACACGTCGTAATAATCGACCATTCCATTGCTGATGACCATGTCGCGGTCTAAATTTCTTAAACCGTAAACTGCTCTGCCGTTTACGTCATAAATCACAGGCGAAAAAGTTTCACTCAAACCTAAATTGGATGCGTCAACAACTAAGCCGGTGTAAGTTAAATTCCTGAAAGTTTCTACATCAGCGGACGGGAGTGCAGTCTGTTGAACTGTTTCAAAAGGTTTGGGAAACTCAGGGGCGATTTCAGGTATAATGGCAGCCGCAAGACTGTCATCTGCTCCATAAATCGAAACTCTCATTCCGACATAGTAACTGCCGTCAGAATTTTTTCCTTCGTCGATAACTTCCGCCCCCTTAAGCACACCTGTGATTTTGCGATTGACAACATCGCTTTCAATTATCAAGTCGCGCATGGTTGTTTCGGAATCAATGCTCAGACCTTTAATCATTCCGACTAAATTTCTCTGTGCCGCCATGACTGCCGCCTCGCGTACCATTGCCAAGCCTCTTTTATCGACGCGACCGACACCGTAAGCGACCATGTAGCCTTCGTTCCAGTTAATTTGTCCCTGTTGACTCACCGCAACATTAGCAAGTGCATTTGTGCTTGCGGCAAGTACGGGATTGAAATTAACGCCGCCGAAAATCATTACTCCGCCAAGTGCAAGTCCGGCGAGAATTTTTTTATCAAGTCTTTTCATTTGGACACTCCTTAATTCAGTAAATTATACCTCTCAAGCCAAGATAATACTTGCTTATAAACTCTTGAAGATTTGTAAAATTATTTTGAGGATCATTTATCTGGAAGTCTACAGCACGAAAATTTGTTGTAGAATTGCCGCTGTATCCCTTGACAATTACCCAATGTTGCCATTTGCTCGTTCTATATGCACCGATAATAACTGGCTTGCCAGTTTTAAGTTGTTCGTAAATTTCTTTCATCCAAGTATTGTTAAGTGACGGCTTATTATCTACTATATGATATTTATAACCAAAAGTTTTTTCTACAACGCCATATATTACATTGTTTCCCAAAAACCCCTTATTTGATTTTAATTTTTTTACCACGTCAGCAGGAGTGATGTTAGCATTGTTGTGATAATTATATTTCATGGCAAGGGAAGTAACTGTACAACCGATATTTCCAATCGTATCTGTGTTAATTTTTTCGCCTGACCAAGCGGGATTATTTTGCTTTAATACAGGCACATTTAAGTTTACTTTTGCATTGACGGACGACTGCCAACTCTCGGAACTACCACCGAAAATTTCGTTCTTATTTACCCAACGTTCTTTTGTACCGTTTCTGATAGGATAACGCACAAAAATCGCGTTGCCTTCCTCGCGCAAGACAGTGACATTATCACCGGCACTGACATATTCATTTCCGGCTGTTGCTTGTAAATCGGGCATTACATACGCGGTTACCTTTCGTGAAGCAGTTTTGTTATAAGGTTGGAAAGCCGGAAGAGATTGTGTCATTTCCAGTCTCCAAAGTTGTGCATCCGATCCGTTGAAACCATAACTCCAAACATTTGCTCCTGCACGATTCTCAGCGTTGACAACGTCCAATACAAAAGAATTGTTGCTGACTAAGTTGCCTTGAATCACAAAATAATTGTTACCTGCGTCCCAAATTCTAAATTGATTTTGAGAACCGCCGAGATAGGGCCATGTCGCAATATTTATTCCATTTTGTGCACTGGCATTGGCGACATCAACGGCAAGTCCGGAATGTACAGCGATTATCGAATAAAAATCTGTACCGGCAATGCGTTGAATTTTCCATTTCTGCCAGCCGGAATTGATGTTGTCGATAATTACGTTCGCTCCCCAATTTCTGTCATGGTTTTGTACGGAAAGTTCTTTGCCGGGCGCACACTTCGGTTGAATAGAATAAATTCCGTCCTGTGGGTGAGCAATACTGTATGCGAAAGCCGTTGTCGAGATAAGTGCCGTCGCCAGCATAAATGCCAGCATGAAAAATTTTTTCCCCATAGTAGATACCTCCACAAAGAAATTTATTAAAATACGGATTAAACCTTATTCAGACACAGGCATAGGCAATCACTCCCTTGAAAAATTTCCTATAATCCTATCACGGCTGTTATTTAAACTTTGCGTAATTTGCTCTTGCCGTCCATTTTGGCAAGAACACCAAAGTTTTTGTTATAAATGACATCGTAAACTGCTTTATAAAGTGCGTTTCTCACTTGTACCTGACTGAAGTCTTGACCTCCAATCGTAACTTTATATGAACTGCTTGCGGAGTTGCCGCCGTATTCCAAAGTGTTTTCGTATTCGTCCTTGCTCATGAGTTTTAATTCAAATTCGGTATTCGTTCGGGCTGACTCGCCTGTACCCGATGCTGCTAAAACTATCCTGCCGGTTTCAACGTCGATAAATCTCAAAGTGACGTTTGCAATCACGGTATATTTATTGAAACCCGCTCCGGCTTGCGGTGCAGAGGCATTAACTCCGCTTATTTTGGTACTTAAGCCCACAACACTGCCCTTTATCAAAAACTGAGCACCTGCAAGTTTTCCAAGTTGAACTGCTGTCGATAAATCTACCAATCCTGTCATGTTGAACTGATGTTCTTTGACAATCGCCTCAATTTCCTCGCGTTCAATCATGTTGAAACGATTTGAATCAACTAATTGTTCAATCACAAATTCCGAAACAATGGTAGCGTCTCCCATAGTGAGTTCCGAAGATACAGCCGCTTTGTTTGCATAAGGCAGTACAGCGACATTTGGATAGTCATGCAGAGAAACTGCTGAACATAATGAAAATAACGTCGTATACACAGCTACGATAAAAAAAGCAAAAATTTTTTTCATGGCTTACTCCCTCAACTAATTCTCAAATTACAGGCACTTCCTGACATATTCTCAACAAAAATTCCATACTTACTGCGATCTTTTAATGACATCACAATTTCATGCAGTTTGTGAGAACTTTCAATCGTGATAACCATTTTGTTTTCGGATTGTTCACGAATTTGCAGATTATCCACCGCACTTGAGCCGCGAAGTTCTTCAACTATTTTTTCTAAATTGTCCTGACTATTGGAAATTAAAGTCAAAGTGTAGCCGTCTGAAATTTGCGAACTGAATTTTTTAAAAATGCTTTCAATTTTTTTCGCCGCTTTTTCGGCAACAATTTCTGATGCTTTGTCTTCTGCTCGCGGAATATTGTTTTCAAGTCCGATTCCCTCAACGGTAAATGTATCAATGATCTCCCCAGTGTCGTATTTCAGCACACTAATTTTTAAATTCAGCTTGGCGTTTATCATTGAAGTTTCCATCATGCCGGATTCTCGGTATCTTGGGATAATCACATTCGCGGAATTTTTATCCAAACTTCCGACAATCAAATAATCTGTTGCGTTGTCTTTCGTGCCTGTAAATTTTCCACTTTGTCCTGACACAATATTCTCTAAAAGTTGTGCGTCATAAAGTTTGATGACATGATTTGAATCCAAAATTCTATTCAAGCCCATGCCAATCAGCTTACTGTTTATTGCACTCTCGATGATGTTGTTATGAATATTTTCATCAAGCACAACTACAGCGATTCGCGGATTATTCAATCGCAAAAGCATGGTTATTTTATCTACCAATTCCACATTGGGATTTGTATCAACGTCGATATTGGCGGTTACCCGATATGTTGAAGAATCCACTCTGCCTTCGTCCAAAATTTTTACACTTTTTACAAAGCCATGAGATTTTTTTAAAACCTCATCAAATTGAATTATTAAGTCCTGCATGATTGTTCGTGAGTCAATAAAAGTTCCGACAACTTTTTCTACTGCCAGCCGTGTAGCATCACGAACAGCACTATCCCTATCAATTCCCATCCCTGTCACGGTAACTTCTTTAGCTTGTACATTTCCAAAAGTAAGTAATATCCACAAAAACGTTAAGAGAATTTTCCCGTTGAACAAATAAATCGACTCCTCCATAATAAAAACGCAGAAAATTCATTTTTAGTTAGCTAAGCGAATCTTTTACTGACATCTCCTGTACATTAACACGGGTTGGAAATTTCATTCCAACCTTTATTCCTTCTACATAACTTGCCAGACTTCTAAAAACAACCTCCCTCACTTCAGAGTTAGCGGAATTTACCTCAGCTACAGTTAATGTCAACTCTTTAATCAGTTGTTTTTCCCTACAAGTAAGTCTGCCATCGCCATTCATTAGGAGCATCCTCCTTTTAGTGTTTTAACTTTATTTAGAAATTGATTGTACATTATCAACGCTAAAAAATCAACAAATTAAAATATTTAGTTGAAATTTTAAACTAAAAACACTAAAATATTTTTTGTAAAAATCGATAATTGACTTTGAAATAATTTTTCAAGGAGTTGATAGATTTAATAATGAACAAAAGAGTAAAGTGCATCAGAAAAAAATTAAGATTAAATCAGACCGAATTTGGCATCAAAATCGGTCTCAAACAGAGAACTATAGCCGACATTGAAAGTGGCAGAAATACCTTGACTGAACGTAATTTTGAGGCTATTTGCCGAGTTTTTAATGTTAATCCGGATTGGTTACGTAATAACAACGGAGAAATGTTCATGCCTCAGAAAAAAAGCCAGTACCTTGATTTGTTGATTAAGGAATACGGATTGGATTGCGAGCATAAGATACTTATCGAATCAATTTTGGAATTACCACCTGAAGTTTGGTCTCATGTGATAGAGTGGATAAAAAAATGTGCCTCCAAAATTTGCCTTCAATCTTCTGACTTTGCTAAAGAAAATCGAAGGCTTGAACTTGAAGCCCAGATAAATCAAGCACGTCAAGAATTGGCGGAAATGAATATGGACTATGTTGGAAAATCGGATGATTGTAGATGATTGTATGACTTTTGAAAAAATCAATATCTATAGCAATTCCGAGAATTGGCGAGAGCTAAATTGATATTGAACGTCACAATCGTTTGTCGTAGAAAATTTTTAATCTTCATATTTAGCGGAATTGCTATAAGATAGGAGCTAAGATTTTAAGAGATTAGATTATTCTTTATTGCAAAAGACAATGAAAATTTTATCGTGGAACATAAACGGGCTGATTTCGTTTATCGAAAGTCAATCGTACCTTGAAATAGAAAAAATCGGCGCAGATGTAATTTGTTTTCAAGAAACGCGGACGCGGAGAAAATTAACGGCGATGTCGGGATATTTTCATTATTTTTTTTCCGTGCGAAAAAGACGGACTGCACGGAACGTTGACTTTGACGAAAAAAGAGCCGCTGAACATAATTTACGGAGTCTGAGAAAAAGAACTGGACGCGGAAGGCAGAGTTTTAACAGTCGAATTTCAAAAATTTTTCGTGGTGAATAGTTATGTGCCTCGTGCGGGAAATTTGGAGAGAAAAGAATTTCGCAGAAAATTTGACGACGCATTAAAAATTTTCGCAAAAAAATTATTGGACAGCGGGAAAAAAGTAATAATGTGCGGAGATTTTAACGTTTTGCG
>CAJOGS010000059.1 GCA_905234045.1 uncultured Selenomonadaceae bacterium
GTTTACTAATCCTTAAAGCAAGTAGATCGGTAGTTTGTATTAAATTACTGCAACACTATCACACTAACCCACTACCCCACTACACAAGGGGTATTTTTTTTGACGCACTTTTGATATAATCAAAAAAATTGCGGAGGTGAAAATATGAAAATTTTATTGACGAATGACGACGGAATAGACAACACAGGAATTTGGGCAATGGCGCGGGCGTTGTACGAACAACAAAATTTTGACGTTGCAATAGCGGCTCCAATACGTCAGCAAAGTGGAATGGCGCACGCTTTTACAGTTCACAAAAAAATTGAATATTGGCGCGTCAAGCACCCAAAAATTGAGGCGTGGACGATTGACGGCACGCCGACTGATTGCGTTAAATTTTATTTAGAAGATTTGGGCAAGGACGAAAATATTTGCGCGGTAATTTCAGGGATAAACGACGGCGCAAATTTGGCTACCGATGTTTTATATTCGGGAACTGTCGGCGGCGCGTTAGAAGGTTACTTGCATGATATTCCCGCGCTTGCCGTGTCGCGTGATATTCATTCTGATCTTTCTTTTGATGAAGTGGCGAAAGTCGCCGCAAAATATTTTACCGATGAATTTGAACGCGGCGAAATTTTTTTCAATAATATAAATTTCCCGATTAAATATCGCACGGATAAACCTGAATTTAAATTTTCACGGCTCGGCAAACGTGATTATAAAAATGCGTTCGTCCGCAAAACTGAAAACGGCAGAACTTTTTTTGAAATTCACGGCGAAATTTACGATATTGATAAAAGAGAAGGTACCGACATTTTCGCAGTTGAAAACGGTTACATTTCTGTAACGCCGTTGCATTTCGACGTTACACACCACGAAAAAATTTCTTAAAGGGTGAAACTATGATTAACAGGAAAAAAATTTATCGTGCAATATCAGCATTACTGATTAGCGGCAGTTTGTTTATAATGCCCTATGCGAGTGCAGAAGTTTATAATGCCGACGGTGAATATACGGCAAGCAAATATGAAATGCTTGAAAATGCCGAGCAACGCGCAATAAATAACGCAATGCGCCATGCACAGGAACAAATTAAAATTTATATCGAAAATTATTCACGTGAAAAAAATTTGAAGTTGCTTGACGACGAAGTTATTGCAATAGCGGAAAATGTTTTAAAGTTTGTTGAAAATCCTACTATAAAAAAAGATTCACTTGAAGACGGCAGTATAAAAATTTCTGCCGCTGTCAAAATAGAAATTGATGACGCAGACCTTGAAAAATATTTCAAGAAATCTCTGTCAAATCGTCTGCAGATTAAATCGCGTTTTGAATCTTTCAGAAAATCTAACGAAGAACAAGAAAAGCGTATCAAAGAACTTGAAAAACAAATTGCCGCCGGCATTTCAACTGCTCAACAAGAAGAATATATTAAAAGCCAATTTGCCAACGAGGATAAAATTTTTTTGTCAAACAAAAAAGTTAATGAAGGCTGGAAAATGTATTCGCAGGGAGACTACAAAAAAGTATTTGAAATTTTCGACGAGGCAGTAAATTTAAATCCAAACAACGCGGAGGCTTACGCCGGAAGAGGTACGACTTACGATGATTTAAAACAATATGACGCGGCTATTGCTGACTACAACAAGGCTATCGAATTGGGATTAAATTCTTCGTGGATTTACAACAATCGCGGCGTTTCTTATATGGAAGGATTGAAACAATATGAAAAAGCTCTTGCAGACTACAACAAGGCTATTGAAATTGACCAAAATAACGTATTTGCCTACTCTAATATCGGATTTGTTTACCAAGAGTTAAAACAATATGACGCGGCAATAGCTGAATACAGCAAGGCTATTGAAATTGATCCAAATTATCCTTTGGATTACAATGAGCGCGGAATTATTTACTACGATTTGAAACAGTATGACAAGGCAATAGCTGATTTTAATAAGGTTATTGAAATTGATCCAAATGACATCTCCGCCTTAAACAATCGCGGACTTGTTTACCACGATTTGAAACAGTATGACGCGGCAATAGCTGACTATAGCAAGGCTATTGAAATTAATCCCAATGAAGCCATGAGCTACAACAATCTCGGCTGGTTATATGTTGAAATGAAAGATTATTCAAAAGCTATTATCGAATGTAACAAGGCTGTTGAACTTGCTCCAAATGTTTCAAATTTTTATGACAGTCGCGGGTGGGCGTATCTCGGTTTGAAAGATTATGAAAACGCCGTTAAAGATTTCAATAAAGCACTTGAATTAGATCCTAAAATGTCATATTCATATCAAGGGCGCGGTAAATGTTATCAAGAAATGGGCGAAACAGAAAAAGCCTCTGCAGATTTTGCAAAAGCCAAAGAACTCGGTTATACAGAATAAAATTTTTTGGAGTGAAATTGCTATGACGAAAAAAAAATTTTTAGGCGCAATGGCGGCGTTACTGATTGGCGGAAATATTTTTGCGTCGAATGTGGCGAACGCCGAAGTTAAAACCTACACGGGCGAAGGCGAATATTTGATGAATGACTTTGAAACGCCTGACATTGCCAAACAACGCGCCAAAAATCGCGCAGAACAAAACGCGCAGGAACAAGCCGGCGTTTATCTTGAAAGTTATTCGCATATGAAAAATTTTAATTTGCTCAATGATGAAATCATTACAATTTCAAGCGGGATAATGAAAATTTTGGATACGCAATACCGACAGGAAGTTTTAAACGATGTCAACGCAATTTTAATTCACGTAACGATTAAAGCCGAAATTGATTCTGATAATATGGATAAATGGCTGAATAAAAGCATTGAGCAACGCCGCCAAATTAATTCTCAACTCGAAGAATTGCGTCAGGAAAATGCCAAACAAGAGGCAACCATTGAAAATTTAAAAGCGCAGTTGGCTGAAGGTACTGCAACGAAAGAACAAGTTACACAAAATTTGCAGGAGCAGGACAAAGTTTTCAATTTTAACCAAAAACTTGAAGAAGGCTGGAGATTATACGCCGCAGGGAATTATCAATCGGCGATTCAATCATTTACCGACGCAATAAATATTTTCCCGCGCAATGCTTACGGCTATTTCGGGCGCGGCACTTGCTACAATGAAATTCACGACAACCAAAACGCTATTGCCGATTACAGTAAATCGCTTGCCATTGAGCCAAATGCTTTTGCATACAACAATCGCGGCAAGGCAAATTTTGAACTTCAAAATTATTCGGCGGCGTTGGAGGATTTTAACAAGGCTCTGCAAGTCGAGCCAAACGACGCGGCGGCTTATTACAATCGCGGCACGCTTTATTTTGCCATTCAAAATTTCAATCTCGGTATAAAAGATTTTGACAAGGCAATTTCAATCAATCCGAACAATGCAAATTTTTATGTTAAACGCGCCGCCGGTTATTATGTTTTCGGCAAAATGGATTTGGCGTTAAAAGATTTAAACAAGGCAATTAAGATTGATCCGAATTATTATGAGGCGTATTCTTGTCGCGGCGAAGTTTATACGGCGATGAAAGATTATAAAGCCGCGCTGAAAGATTTTAACAAGTCGATTCAGTTAAATCCGAATGACGGCGAAACTTATTCACAACGCGGAAATATTTATAAACTTTTGGGCGATGAAAAAAAGGCGCAGGCAGATTTTAATACCGCTAAAAAAATGGGCTTTGTCGGCTAGTGGTGTAGTGGTGTAGTTGGGTAGTTGGATAGCTGATAGCTTGTAGCGGTTAGCCGGTAGATTGTAGCTAACTGCTAACCGCTAACCGCTCCCGCTAATAGCTACCCGCTACCACACTACACAGCGCGGCATCTTAGTTTTTCGCTCTTAGTCAGCAAAATTTTTTCGATAATCAAAAACTATCCCACTACAACACTACCACACTACCCGCTAACTGCTACCTGCTACCGCACTACCCCACTACAAGAGGTGATTGAAATGAAAAACTTATTAAAAAAATTTTTGATAGCGTCGGCAATGACGGGCAGTTTATTTTTTACGTCCTGTGCGAGTGCCGAAGTTTACACGGGCGAAGGCGAATATGCAATGAGCAAGTACGAAACGCCCGCAGTTGCAGAGGAACGCGCAAAAAATATTGCGCTTCGTTACGCGCAGGAACAAGCCGGCGTTTACATTGAAAGTTATTCGCATATGAAAAATTTTGAACTGCTTGAAGACGAAATTATTACAATCGCTGCGAATGTTTTAAAATTCGTCGAAAAGCCGATCATCAAAAAAACTTTCATGGAAGACGGCGACACCATTAAAATTTTCGTGACGGTAAAAGTTGAAATTGACGATAAATCTATTGAAAAATATCTCAGCAAAAGCATTGAAAGCCGCACGCAGGTAAATGCACAGCTTGAGGAACTTAGAAAAGCAAACGCCGCGCAAGAATTACAAATTGCGGAACTGAAAGCGAAAATTGCCGAATCTCCGACTGTACAAAATGAACAACAGCTTACTGAAATTTTTGCAAACGAAGATAATATTTTTTTAGCCAATCAAAAAATTGAAGAAGGCTGGAAACTTTACGTAGAAAAAAAATACGACGCGGCGGCTGAAGTTTTTGACGAGGCAGTAGGATTAAATCCGCAAAGTGCACAGGCTTACATGGGCAGAGGTACGGCATTTTCAGAAATCGGGAAGTATCGGCAAGCCGTTGAAGATTTAAATAAATCTCTCGAACTTAATCCAAACAATGCAGGAACTTATCTTAATCTCGGCGCAACTTATGCAGATTTGAAACAATACGAAAAAGCTATTGAAAATTACGATAAAGCCCTTGAAATTAAACCGAAATATGCAATGGCTTATTTTAATCGCGGCGTTGCGTTTTATTATTTGAATCGCTGTGAAGAGGCGATTGAAAGTTACACAAAGGCAATCGAACTGGATCCCCAAAATGAAGTTTTCTATACCAATCGCGGCAGTGCTTACGATGAATCGGGGCAATATGAAAGAGGAATTGAAGATTTTAACGCGGCAATCAAAATTAATCCGAAATATGCAAGCGCGTACAATAATCGCGGCTGGGCTTATATGAGTATAGAAAAATATTCGCAGGCTGTTGAAAGTTTCACACAAGCTATTAAACTGAATCCGAATAAGGCTTTATATTATATTAATCGTGCAAAATGTTATCATCTGATGGGCGATGAAAAAAAATCTCGCGCAGATTTGGATAAATATCACTCTTTGAAAAAATAGGAAGGAAGATTTTTTTGAACTCAATAGTAAAAGATATGGCACTTGCTCCGAACGGACACGATAAAATTAACTGGGTAAAAAATTTTATGCCGGTAATGTCGGCGATTGAAAAAGAATTTTCACAGAGTAAACCATTCGCAGGAAAAAAACTTGCAATGGCGTTGCACGTCGAAGCGAAAACTGCTTATATGGCGGAAGTTTTTAAATCTGCGGGCGCGGAAGTTGTGCTGACAGGTTGTAATCCTCTTTCAACGCAAGACGACGTAGCCGCCGCGCTTGTTGAAGACGGCATTACAGTTTTTGCAAAACACGCTTGCACGGCTGAAGAGTACGAAAATTTCATTGAACGCGCCATTGAATCTGAACCTGATATTTTTATTGACGACGGTGGCGACTTGGTAAATTTGATTATTACAAAACATCGTGACATTATCCCGAAAATTTTGGGTGGCAGTGAAGAAACTACTACAGGTGTTTACAGACTGCATGCACTTGAAAAACGCGGCGAACTTCCATTTCCAATGATCGCCGCCAATGATGCTTACTGCAAATTTTTATTTGATAATCGCTATGGCACGGGGCAATCAACGTGGGACGGGATTATGCGGACGACAAATTTGGTTGTTGCAGGTAAAAATGTTGTAATTGCCGGTTACGGCTGGTGCGGCAAAGGCGGCGCAATGCGCGCTAAAGGTCTCGGCGCAAATGTCATTGTTACCGAAGTTGATCCTATTAAAGCGATTGAGGCTGTATTTGACGGTTTCCGCGTTATGCCAATGGCGGAGGCGGCGAAAATCGGCGATATTTTCTTGACGCTGACAGGCGATAAAGATGTTATCACAGAGGAACATTTTGCAGTTATGAAAAATGGCGCGGTACTTGCAAACAGCGGGCATTTCGACGTTGAAATTAATATCCCGCAACTTGAAAAAATGTCGGTAAGTCGCAAAACTGTTCGCCACAATATTGAAGAATTTTTGCAAACTGACGGCAGAAAAATTTATTTGTTGGCAGAAGGGCGGCTTGTAAATCTTGCGTCCGGCGATGGTCACCCCGCCGAAATTATGGATTTAAGTTTTGCAGTTCAATTTTTCAGTTGCGCCCACATTCTCCACAATCATTCAAAACTTCAAAACAAAGTTTATTTAATGCCTGAAGAAATTAACAAGCAAATCGCCGAAATTAAACTTGATTCAATCGGCGTGAAGATAGATACCCTGACAGACGAACAACGCGCCTATTTGGGACTCTGATAGTTTGGTAGCTGATAGCCAATAACTGATAGCTTGTAGCTGATAGCCGGTAGCTTGTAGCTAACTTCTAACCGCTAGGTCGTGTTGAAAAAGTCTGTTATAAAATTTTTTGTTGAAAGTTTTTATTTTTTAAATGTACTTTTTCTTTGACAAGACAAAGAAAAAGTACCAAAAAGAAAGACGCTTTTTGCGGTGCTGTTTTTTCGTCCTCGAAAAAAACGCACCGCCCGCGCCGCACGTCCTGTGCGGCCTCTTAGTTTTTCGCTATCATCGAACAAAAAATAATTCGTGAATCAGCAAGTTTAATCAATTTTTCAAAACGCACTAACAGCTAACAGCTACCACACTATCACACTACACAACTACACCACTACCTGCTAACTTTGTAAGGAGTTTGAAGAAAAAATAACCGCCCGTAATTGGGCGGCTTTTTTGGTTGTTAGAAAAATTTTGGCGTGGTATAATGACAAAAAATTTTTCGTGGTGATGATTATGAATAAATCAGACTGGAAAAAATTCTTTGAAGAACGTGTCGGCAAGTGCAAAATTTTGGTTGTTGGCGATGTTATGATGGATAAATATTATTATGGCGACGTTCACAAATTCGCAAGCGATGCGCCGGTACCTGTTGCCAAAATTATAGAACGGCGGTCGGCATTGGGCGCGGCGGCAAACGTTGCAAATAATTTGGCGTTGCTCGGCTGTCAAACTTATATTGCCGGTTTTGTCGGCGACGATCATAATTTTGAAACGCTGTCAAATCAACTTTCTGAACGCGGCATAAATCAGGACGGCTTGATAAAAACTGATTCGCCGACAACTACGAAGGTTAGAATTATAAGCGGTCATCAGCAAATGTTCAGAATGGATTTTGAGGACAATTCGCCAAAGCCGGAAGAAAAATACAGCGCGTTGACGAGATATATAAAAAATTTGCTCAGTGACAGTTTGGACGCCATAGTTATTGCGGATTATGAAAAAGGCGTCTGCACAGAATATTTTTGCAAGAACGTAATAAAAACGGCGCACGATCATGGCGTTCCCGTGACGGTTATGCCGTATGGACAACGCTGGATTAAATACGAACAAGCCGACTATGTGACGCCGAATATTGCGAAAATAAATAAAATAATGCTTGCACCAATCAGCGGCGAAAATGATGAAGCTGTTGAACGTGCGGGGCGGTACGTAATGCGGAAATTCAAAATCAAAAATGTTTTGGCGACACGTTCGGCGCACGGTATAACTTTAGTTGGTGAAAATGAAGTATCGCACATACCGACGAAATCGCAGGAAGTTTACGACAGCGCGGGCGTTGCAGATACAGTGGCGGCGGTTTTTTCAATGGCACTTGCGGGCGGCTTGAAACCGTCTGACGGCGCGTATATTACGAACATTGCGGCGGGAATTGTAGTTGCGAAATCCGGCACTTATGCTGTTTCAAAAGATGATATGATGAATGCAATGAACTTGAAAAATTTTGACTTTGAAGAGGCTGTAAATTTGCCATACGCTGTGTAGTTTGGTAGTTGGATAGTTGGATAGTTCGATAGTAAAAACTACAACACTATCACAATATCACACTATCACACTATCACACTATCACACTACCGCACTACCGCACTACAAAGAAAGGGAGTTTTAAATTTGTCAGTACTTGAAGTAAAAACTGCGGGCGAACCCGTATTAAAAAAAATTTCTGAACCTGTAAAAAAAATCGACAAGCGAATTAAAAAGTTGCTTGACGATATGGCAGAAACAATGTATGCAACTGAAGGCATTGGAATTGCCGCGCCGCAAGTCGGCGTTAATTTGCGAATGGTTGTAGTTGACGTGGGAAATAAACGCCTTGATTTAATCAACCCCGAAATAACTTCACGCGAAGGCGTCAGCATTGATACTGAAGGTTGCCTTTCTTGTCCGGATTTATTTGGCGACGTTGAACGCGCCGAAAAAATTCACGTCAAATTTACAACCCGTTATCACAAGGAAAAAGAAATTGACGCCGAAGGACTTTTGGCGCGTTGCATTCAGCACGAAGTGGATCATTTGGACGGCAGACTTTTTATAGATATTGCAAAAAATATTCGTAAAGGCAAGCCCCAACGCGGCGAACAGGTGAAATAAAATGCGAATAATATTTATGGGGACGCCGGAATTTGCCGTGCCTTGTTTGAAAGTTTTGCATGAAACGCAAGAAATAATCTGCGTCGTAACACAACCGGACAGACCGAAAGGGCGCGGGCAGAAATTGCAACCTTCGCCTGTAAAAATTTTTGCACAGGAAAATAATTTGCCGATACTTCAACCGCAAAAAATAAAAACGCCTGAAGTTGTAGCCGAACTTGCAAAATTTCGCGCAGATTTAATTGTAGTAGTGGCGTTTGGACAGATTTTATCGCAGGAAATTTTAGACTTGCCGAAATTCGGCTGTATAAATGTCCATGCCTCGCTGTTGCCGAAATATCGCGGCGCGGCTCCGATTGAATGGTGCTTGATAAACGGCGAAAAAATAACCGGCGTGACAACAATGCAAATGAACGCGGGACTTGATACCGGCGATATGCTTTTAAAAAGCGAAGTGCAAATTACTGATGAAATGATTTTGCCTGAACTGCGAGAAAAATTAATGACGGCGGGTGCGACTTTAATTTTGGAAACGGTAAAAAATCTTGAAACGATTTCACCGATAAA
>CAJOGS010000060.1 GCA_905234045.1 uncultured Selenomonadaceae bacterium
ATATTGCATTTAGGTTCGATAAATTAGCTGTTTGCTTTTTGAATTTTGTGTTACTTGCCGCTTCGGTTATTCACTTTTAATTTACCAACAGCCCCTAGGAGTTTACCAACACGCCCTAATTGAAAATTTCCAAGATACCATAGAAAAAAAATGATATAATCAAAAAAAAGTGAGGTGAAATTATGGCAAAAATCGCTTTGATAACGGGAATCACAGGGCAAGACGGTTCATATCTTTCTGAATTTCTTTTGCAAAAAAATTATGAAGTTCATGGAATTATTCGCCGTCATTCCACAAACTGCAAAGAAAGAATTTCGCAGCTTGAAGAAAATAAAAATTTTTTTCTGCATTACGGGGATATTTCTGACTCAAGCAATTTGGCAAATTTGATTCGTGAAATTAATCCTGATGAAGTTTATAATTTGGCGGCTCAATCGCATGTTGGAACATCTTTTGAAGTTCCTGAATATACTGCTGAAGTTACAGGCGTCGGTACTTTGAAATTGCTTGAGGCAATTCGTCAGATAAATCCCAAAATAAAATTTTATCAAGCGTCAACTTCTGAACTTTTCGGTGGAATCCCCGAAACTGCTCCGCAAAATGAAAATACTCCTTTTTATCCGAAAAGCCCTTACGGTTGTGCAAAATTATATGCTTTTTGGATAACTAAAAATTATCGTGAATCTTACAAAATTTTTGCCTGTAACGGTATTTTGTTCAATCACGAATCACCGCGACGCGGCGAAGATTTTGTTACAAGAAAAATTACTGTCGGCATTGCAAAAATTATTGCGGGCAAACAAGAAAAAATTTCTCTCGGCAATTTAAATTCAAAACGTGATTGGGGATTTGCCGGCGATTATGTTGAAGGTATGTGGAAAATTTTACAGCACGATACGGCAGATGATTTTGTTTTGGCGACAGGTGAAACGCACACAGTCAGGGAATTTTTAGAAACTGCTTTTAATTACGTCGGTATAAAAATCGAATGGCGCGGCGAAGGAATTAACGAAAAAGGTTTTTGTTCAAAAACCGGAAAAATTTTAGTTGATGTCAATACAAAATTTTTCCGTCCTGCAGAAGTTGATTTACTTTTGGGCGATCCCTCAAAAGCCGAAAAAATTTTAAACTGGAAAAGAAAAATTTCTTTTGAAAATCTCGTCAAAATGATGGTTGAATCTGATTTGAAAAAATTTTCACAGGAGTAAGATATGGAAAAAAATTCAAAAATTTATGTTGCAGGGCATCGCGGAATGGTCGGTTCTGCTATTGTCCGTGAATTGAAAAAACAAGGTTATGAAAATATCGTCGTCAAAACTCATAAAGAATTGGATCTTTGCAGACAAATTGAAGTTGAAAATTTTTTTGCTGAAGAAAAGCCTGAATATGTTTTTCTTGCGGCGGCTAAAGTCGGAGGAATTATCGCAAATTCAAAATCGCCCGCAGATTTCATTTATCAAAATATGATGTTGGAAATGAACTGCATTCATTCTGCGTGGAAAAATAATGTAAAAAAATTATTGTTTCTCGGGTCTTCCTGCATTTATCCTAAATTCGCCCCGCAACCGATGAAAGAAAATTGTTTGCTTACTTCTTCACTTGAGCCGACAAACGAGGCTTATGCTCTTGCGAAAATTTCCGGCTTGAAATTTTGCGAATATCTTAATCGCCAATATGGAACAGATTTTATTTCTGTAATGCCGACTAATCTTTATGGCGCAAATGATAATTATCACCCTGAAAACAGTCACGTTTTGCCCGCACTTATCAGAAAATTTCACGAAGCAAAGGAAAATAATTTGCCGTCTGTAACTTGTTGGGGCGACGGCAGTCCATTGCGTGAATTTTTATTTGTTGACGATCTTGCAAATCTTTGCGTTTTTTTGATGAACAATTATAGCGGAAATGAAACTGTCAACGCGGGGACTGGCAAAGAAATTTCCATAAAAAATTTAACTGAAATTGTTGCTGAAATTGTCGGTTACAACGGTGAAATTTTATGGGATACTTCAAAGCCGAACGGAACGCCGAGAAAACTTTTGGACGTGTCAAAGGCTGCTGCACTTGGCTGGAAATATAAGACTGAACTTCGTGACGGCATTAAAATTGCTTATGATGATTTTTTAAATAATCCCGTGCGAACTGAACGCTGAAACAGCTAAAAAATTTGGAGGAAAAATGCAAATAATTTTACTTTCAGGCGGGAGCGGCAAAAGATTATGGCCGCTTTCAAATGAAATTCGTTCAAAACAATTTATAAAAATTTTTTCTAACGGCGGAAATTATGAATCTATGCTCCAAAAAGTTCTCCGCCAAATTCAAGAAGTTCATTCTGAAATTTCAATCACCATTTCGACTTCAAAGACTCAAGAAAAAATTTTAAAAAAATATATTGATTCCGACGTTGAAATTTCTTCCGAGCCTTGCCGCAGAAATACTTTTCCGGCGATTGCTTTAACTGCGGCTTTTCTTCATGACGTGAAAAAAATTCCTGCAGACGAACCAATTTTAATTTGTCCCGTCGATTCCTATGTTGACAATAATTTTTTTGAGTCATTTAAAATTATGGCTGAACTTGTGAAAAATTCGCCGACAAATTTAGTTTTGTTGGGAATAAATCCTACTTACCCCAGTGAAAAATACGGTTATATTATTCCCGCGTCAAAAGAAAATATCAGCAAAGTTTTGGAATTTAAAGAAAAACCCGATGCCGAAACTGCCGAAAAATATATTGAGCGCGGAGGATTATGGAACGGCGGAGTTTTTGCCTGTAAGTTGTCTTACCTGCTGAAAAAAGCTGACGAAATTTTAAAAAATTATTCGTCACTGCCCAATATCAGTTTTGATTATGCAGTTTCAGAGAACGAAAAAAATATTTCGGTTGTCAGATACAGCGGCGAATGGAAAGACGTCGGCACATGGAATACTTTAACCGAAGTTATGGAAGAAAATTCTATCGGCAAAGTTTATTTTGATTCAACTTGCGAAAATTCTCATGTGATTAACGAAACTGACACGCCTATTATTGCAATGGGCTTAAAAAATGTTGTGGTTGCGGCTAGTCCCGACGGCATTTTGATTTCAGATAAAAATCGTTCCAGTTTTATAAAGCCGCTTGTAGATAACATTCATGAACAAATCAGATTTGCAGAAAAATCTTACGGAACTTATAAAGTTATCGACATTGACGAAAACAGTTTGACAATAAAAGTTGTCTTGAATGAAGGGCATAAAATGCGTTATCACAGCCACGAGCACAGGGACGAAGTTTGGACTGTCATTGAAGGCAAAGGAAGAATTATTCTTGACGATGAAATTAAATTTGTCGAAGTCGGCGACGTGGTAAAAATTCCTGCAGGAATGAAACATACAATTATCGCCGATACAAATTTAAAAGTTATCGAAGTTCAGATCGGCAGAGACATTACAGTTGAAGATAAAATTTTATGGGAGTGATTACATGATATTTACAAAAATTTTTGGCGGCTTGGGAAATCAACTTTTTCAATATGCCGCAGGGCGTTATCTTGCAAACAAACATAAAACTGATTTAAAAATTTTTGATGACAAATGGTTTGAAAATTCCAATTCGCCGCTTGCCTATTACCGACTTAATCAATTTAACATTCAAGAAAATTTTGCATCTGAAGAGGAAATAAAAAATTTACAGGCGTTTCAAGAAACCCGCACTTCATTTATTCCTGAAGTTTTGGATTTGCCGGACAATATTGTTTTGAAAGGCTATTGGCACAGCTGGAAATATTTTGCGGGAATAAGAGACATTCTTTTAAAAGAAATTTCTTTGAAAAATCCTATGGGAAAAAATTCTTCTCATTGGAAAGAAAAAATTGTTTCGGCTGAATGTTCGGTTTCGGTTCATGTCAGACGCGGCGATTATATGACTCCCATGTTTAGAAATCATTCAGGTACAATTCCTTTCGGCTATTATTACGAGTGTATCAAAAAATTAAAAAATCTTTATCCGCAAATGACGCTTTTTATTTTTTCTGATGATTTGGATTTTGTGCGAAATAATTTTAAATTTGATGTGCCTGTCGAATTTGTCGAAGGCTGTGAAACTGATGAAGAAGAATTATTTTTGATGAGTTTATGCAAGCACAACATAATAACTAACAGTACTTTTTCTTGGTGGGGAGCGTGGCTCAATCAAAATTCAGACAAAAAAGTTTTTGCCCCTGCTCCGTGGCATAAAGACGGCTGGGGCGGCAATGATGTTGTTCCCGATGATTGGACACAGATTCAAGTTGATTTTGATGAAAATCCAATGTTCAATCCGACGTTATCAATTATAATTAACGTAGAAAATAATTCTGAAACTTTGCCGTTCACTTTGCAGAGCGTACTTTCGCAAGTATTCAGAGATTACGAAATAATTGTATTAAATTCCGCCACAGACGACAGCGGAAAATATTGCCGTCAATATGCCGCCAATCGTAATTTTTCCTACTTAAAGATAAATCATTTGGAGAAAAAAAATATCAGCTTAAATAAGGGCATTGAATGTGCGCGCGGCGATTATATTCTCTTCTTAAATGAAAACGATTTTATTATTTCCAATGCAACTTCGGTAATCGCTCAAATTTTGTCGTTATTGTACAAAAATGATATCGGGCACTTTTTCGACAAAGGGCAAAAAAGTATTTCTTATGAAAATTTTATTTTGAAATATTCGCCGAATATCTTTTGTTTCACTGAAAATATCTTAGAAAATGTTGACGGCGATATTACGATTGACGGGATTGAAAACAAAAAATTTTCCGTTCAAAATGACGTAATTTTTAAAGACTTGAAAGAAATTAAAGAATTAAATATCACTGACAGCGATAAATTAATTTTGCTTGCCTCCAAACAAATAAATAATTATCTCGGCACAAAAATTTTTAAACGCAGTTTTCTGAATAAAAATAAAATTCGCTTTGATGAAAATTTATCTGAAGAAAGTGCCGAACTTAAATTTTTAGTGGATACTTTTATGCACACGAAAAATATTTCTTTTGTACCGCAAGTTTTTTACGGCAAATTAAATGTAGCTGATAGCTGATAGCTGGTAGATCGGTAGTGGTTAGTAATTCACTATCCACTACCTACTAACTACTAGCCACTAACTTTTGGACTCAAAAGCGAAGTCAGCGGATTTATAATATTTCCCTCTCCGCTGTTTTGCAGATAAACAACGGGAATTTTTCCGCTTGAAAGATAATAAATGGCAACGCTGTTACCTTCGGCACTCCTGTATAAAATTCTGAATTTAAAATTTTTACAAAATCTTCAATTTTCAATTCTAATCCTCTCTAAAATTTTCCGGACAAAATCAACTTATAAATATTACTTATGGCAGATTTATCGAGAATTATCGGATTGTTGGAAAGTCGTTCCAAATTTACGGACTCAACTAAATCTTCAATATCTTTTTCGTCAAAATTTATATCTAAAGGTTCTGCCAAATTTAAATCAGTCAAAAATTTTTGAAAGCCGGAAATTGCCGAGTCAACATTTTTAAAGCCCATACATTCTGCAATGCGTTGAAAAGTTTGCGGAAGTTGTATTTTAAGCTCCTCATTTATTGCACAGTTTAAATTTTGGTTCATATAATTCCAAACACGCGCAACGCAAAGCGCGGCTGAATGTCCGTGAGAAATCCCGAATTTGCTTGTAAGTTTATAGGATAACGCATGCCCCGCCGTAGTTTTTGAAAGATTTATCGCCATTCCTGCAAGTCTTGACGCATAAAAAATATAAGCGCGACAATTCTCTGAAGGATTTTCAGTCAAGTAAGAATCCTTATAAGCGCAGATTAAACGAATTGATTCAAACGAAAATGAGCGCGATTCTTCAGATGATTTTACTGCCCATGATGATTCAATGGCATGGCAAAGTGCATCGAGTAATCCCGCCTTTTTTTGATAAAGCGGCAGAGTCATTAAAAAGGTCGGATCAAACATAACAGCAGACGGCAATGCACTTTTGTCTGCGACAGAAAATTTTTTCCCGTTACGATAAATTACGGCAAAATGTGTTGATTCCGAACCTGTCCCCGCCGTTGTCGGTATTGCTGTTAAAGGAATATTATTTGGAATAATTTTTTGTTTAAGGCAGTCAACCGAATCATTCATATTTGCAAAAAGTTTGATACACTTTGCAACATCAATCGCACTTCCGCCCCCTACGGCAATTATTCCGTCACAATTATTTTTTCTGTAAATTTTCAAGCCGTTTAATACTGATTCATAAATCGGATTTGGGCTAAAGTCGGTAAAATGTACGACGGGAATTTCAAGCGAAAGAAAAAAATCTGCAAGCGGTAACTTGTAAAAAGAATTGCCGTGTACAAGCAAAATTTTTTTCATATTAATATGTGAGATATATTTTTTCAATTCCGCGAAATTATTTTCGGCGGAAATAATTTTTTGTTCGTTAAACAACATAGTACCTCAAAATTCTTCGGGAATTAATCTGATAATTTCTTTAAAAGGCATACAAAATTCATCGCACTCTTTGGCTCTGTGATTTAACAAAATAGTTTCAGCCGCTTTTTTCATTGCAGGAAAGCCGGTACGCATTAATTGATTGGCGTAAATAACGACATTAATTTGACGTGCTTTAAATTCAGTCTCTGTAACTTGTGAAAATGCAGTAGGAACTACTACGAGCGGTGTTTGCGAATCGAAGGAGCGAAATTTTTCGGCAAACTCAAATATTTCATCAGGCAAAGATTTTCTGCTGTGAATCATAATCGCATCAGCACCGGCTGTTACATAAGATTTTGCGCGTGTCAAAGCATCTTCAACGCCTTTTTCCAAAATTAAACTTTCAATTCTTGCACAAATCATAAAGTCGCCGGACTTTTGCGCTTTTTTACCTGCAGAAATTTTTTTGCAAAAATTTTCCGTTGAATCCTGCGTCTGTGAAATTTCTGTGCCGAAAAGTGAATTGCGTTTCAAGCCGATTTTATCTTCAACTATTATCA
Organism: uncultured Selenomonadaceae bacterium; assembly: GCA_905234045.1. Taxonomy (GTDB): domain Bacteria; phylum Bacillota; class Negativicutes; order Selenomonadales; family Selenomonadaceae; genus Quinella. Next base: position 6,989 of record CAJOGS010000060.1, read on the forward strand.
TTGAAACGCCCATGCGCTCCAAAGTTCTGACAGTGTAAATGAAATGTTCAATTTTACCGCCCGTGTCACCGTCAAAAATAATAGGCTTTGACGTGACTTCCATTATATCATCAACTGTGCGAAATCTTGAAGTCATATCAACAAGTTCAATGTCAGGTTTACCCTTTGCAGTTGAATCGCAAAGTGAACTTATCCACATTGCGTCAAATTGTCGCGGTTCGCCATTTTCATAAACAACCGTTTTTTCGGCAATAAGTCCCGTTAAACCGTTGTGCGCCTCAATCGCTGTCACTAAACCTTTTAGAGAAATTAATTTTTTCAATCTTGCACGACGCATATCAGGCAAAGAAATTTCCTGCTTCATACGTTCGTCCAATTCTTTGTAGTGTCGGTCGTTGGAATACGGAAATTCAACCAGTTTTCCGCCGTAAGATACAAGACATTCTATAACTTCGTCTCGAATAGGTTTTTGAAAACCTGTTTTCCAATCGTCACCGTGAACTACATATGTAGGCTTGTATTTTTCTAAATTTTCACGATAACTTAAAGTTTTTTGTTCAACAACTTGGTAAACGCCGAAAATATTTTCAAAAAGAGTTTTTCTTTCCTCAAAATTCAAAACAGGGTATCTTTTGTAACCTGCAACTGCTTCATCAGAAAGAACGCCAATAATTAATTTACCCAACTGTTGTGCCTTTTTTATTATAGCGATATGCCCGCTGTGAATTATATCTGTTGCAAAACACATATAAACCGTTCGCGCCTGAATTTCCCTTAAACGCGCAGAAACTACGGCTAAATCTTGCGGGTTGTCAATTTCGTTACAAAGTTTGTTTCCTATATCGACTGCATAAATTTTACATTTGTCGGAAACTTCGTTAAAGGCATTTTCAGCATAACAATCAATTTTTCCGTTTTTGCAAAAATCCGAAATCTCGGTAAGCCATACTTCCCAATCTTCTTTCAGAATTTTATACAGAGGTTGCGCCGTTAATACTTCGCTGAAAAATTCTACGCCGATTTTTTTGATACGATTTTGACGAACAACAGCTTTAAAATCTTTTTGCGGGACGGGAACAGTTGAACTTACAATCATTGAACTTTGATTGTAAGAAATTAATTCTTCCAAAACTGTATTTTCAAAAACCATATCGCCATGCATCAAAATAATATCGTCGTGTAAATATTCGCTTGCAAGGTAGATCGAGTAAATATAATTTGTTGTAAGAAAGTCGGGATTTTTAACGAAAGTCAACTTAAGCGGCAAATCCAAAGAAGTACAATAACTTACAAGGACATCATCAAAATATCCCGTAGTTATGACAACTTCAGAAATGTTTAACCTTGCAAGTTGATTGAGCTGACGACTTATAATAGTTTCGTTGCTTGAAATTTCAGTCATACATTTTGGCTGTTCAGCAGTCAAAATTCCCATGCGTTTACCCAGACCGGAATTTAATATCAGTGCTTTTATTGAAAATCACGCTCCTTGTAGACTAAATATAAATTTGGTAAGTTTTATATTTTTTATCAAGATAATTTGCAGAAATTTACGAATTAACCTTGAATTTCTCTGTGTGTCGTCGAAAATTTTTTCTAGGACGTGTTGAAAAAGTCTGTTATCAAATTTTTTCTTGAAAGTTTTTATTTTTTGAACGTACTTTTTCTTTGTCTTGACAAAATTACTCGTCGCCTTTGCAATAAAGACGCTTTTCGCACGTCCTGTGCGGCATCTTATTTTTTCGTTCTCATCGAACAAAATTTAATTCGTGAATCAGCAAGTTAAATCAATTTTTCAATACGCCCTAACAAGTCATATGTATTTTTTCTTATAAATTTGCATTTTTTAATTTGGGAATTTTAGAACATTATCATATAAAAATCAATATTATTCTATATTTTGGTACATAAGTCCAAAAATTATCATAGAGTTTGAAATTCCTTTTTCTGCAGACTTTTGGAATAAATCAAACGCTTTAGAGCCGGTCTAAAAAATAAGCAGTGATGAAAATGCATAAGTATCCCAGTGATATAACGCGGGAACAATTTGAAATAA
>CAJOGS010000061.1:0-3077 GCA_905234045.1 uncultured Selenomonadaceae bacterium
TTAACGTTGCCCCTTTGTACAGGTAAATATTTTGCGATTTTTTCGTATTGCTCATTTGTAATTTTCATAAGTTCATTATACCTTACTTATCAATAGTGTGAACACGCCCTAATTAAAATTTTTCTTTAAAAAAGAAAAGTAACAAAAGAAAATTCGTTCAATAAAATAAATTGCAAAAAAAAATTACCGCCATTTTCGGCGGATTTTTTTATTTTGAAATCAGATATTAAATTTTAAAACCGAGTTCAACTTCTACAACTTTTTTCATAACTTCCAAGTCGGGAAGTTCGCCGGTGAAAAGTCTGAAAGCCTCTTCGCCCTGCAACAGCAACATATTCAAGCCGTTCAAAGTCGGGTAGCCGAGTTTTTCGGCAGTTTGTAAAAGTTTTGTTTTCGCAGGATTGTAAACAATGTCATAAACCAACGCGCCTTCCGGCAAAAGTTTTAAATCGACAGGCGGCATTGCATCAATATCAGGATACATTCCCAGCGGCGTTGTATTTATCAAAATATCTGCCGCTTTCAAAATTTCTTGAAATTCATCTGCTTTCCAATCCATTACCTCAATATTTCCATAAACACTGAAGTCATCGGCTAAAACACGCGCCTTTTTTGGATTTCTTACGCCGATAGTAATGTAACCTGCGCGACGTTTGCAAAGTCCCCAAAGTATTGCACGCGCCGCGCCGCCCGCGCCCAAAATTACGGCGTTGCAATCTTCCGGCATAAAATTGGCGTCCGCCAATGATTTTAAAAATCCTGTAACGTCGGTATTGTAGCCGGTTATCATTCCGCCATCATTTACCAAAGTATTAACTGCGCCGATAATCATTGCGTCAGAGTCAACCGCGTCAACAAATTTCATTATCGCCGTCTTGTGCGGAATTGTGACATTTGCGCCGCGAAATCCCAAACCTTTCAAGCCGTCAACTGCAAGCATTAACCGCCCTGTTTGTACGGGAACTGCAATATAGTTGTAATTTGGATAACCTGCCGCCTGAAAAGCCGCAATGTGCATTTTCGGCGACAGTGAATGACCAATGGGAAATCCCAGTATACCAAAATTTTTTATTTCATCAGAAGCCAAATTAATCGCTCCTCTCAAAAAATTATCCGTTCATCTGCGAACGAGTTTTATAAAGCAAGTTCATTTTCATTTCGTAATAATTCGGCGTCATATCCAAATAATGACGGTGAGGATTTTCAAAACGTTGCTCTTCCTGCCAAATTTCGTTATCAAGCTGATTTTTTACATAGTTGCGAATTTCCTGCAAAGTCGGCAAATTTTCAACGCGCTTGCCGTCTTTTACATAAAGTTTCAAAAGTTGTTTCGCCGTGCAATTTGTAAAAGTGCGCTGTTTCCACGATTTTACGGGGTCAATATATCTGAAAGGCGTTGACAAGTCAATTTCTTCATCGGCAAGCGCAAGCATATCTGCGACGGCGTGCCCGTCACTGTCATAAATGCGATAAACTTTTTTCAAGCCGGGATTTGTAATTTTTTCAACATTTTCACTGACTTTAATTCGCGGTTCAAAATTATCGCCGTTACCTACCGCCACAATTTTATAAACCGCGCCGAAAACAGGTTCAGATTTTGCAGTTATCAATCTTTCGCCGACACCGAAACTGTTAATTTGCGCGCCCTGATTCAATAACGAAGTAATTGTAAATTCGTCCAAACTGTTTGAAACAACAATGTTACAATCGTTTAATCCTGCGTCGTCCAACATTTTTCTGACACGCTTAGATAAATACGCCAAGTCGCCTGAATCAATTCTGATACCTTTCAAGCGATGCCCTGCAGGTTCAAGAATTTCTTTTGCAACTCTGATAGCGTTCGGGATACCGCTGTGAATAACGTCGTAAGTATCAACCAATAAAACCGTAGCTTGAGGATAAACTTCGGCGTAACGTTTGAACGCTTCAAATTCGTCTTTGAAATACATTACCCAACTGTGAGCCATTGTACCATTTACAGGAATGTTGAAACATTGCCCCGCAGAAACAGTGGCAGTACCGACGACGCCGCCAATAAAAGCCGCACGCGCTCCCAAAGTTGCCGCGTCCATATTATGAGCGCGTCTTGCACCAAAATCTGAAACTACTCTGCCGTCAGCCGCACGAACAATGCGCCGCGCCTTCGTGGCAATTAACGACTGATGATTTATTTGAGTTAAAATCGCCGTTTCAACTAATTGAGCGTCGATTAAATCCGCAATTATCGTCATAATCGGCTCGTTTGGATACATAATTGTTCCTTCAGGGAAGGCATAAATATCGCCGTGAAATCTGAAATTTGCCAAGTAATTTAAAAATTCTTCGCTGAAAAGATTTTGGGCGCGGAAATATTCAACGTCTTCCGCGCTGAAATGCATATTTTCAACATATTCAATAATTTGTTCGAGACCGGCGAAAATTGAAAAGCCGCCGCCGTCGGGATTGCGTCTGTAAAAAACATCGAACGCAACGCGGGAATGTTCGCCGCCGCTCTGAAAATAGCCGTTCGCCATTGTCATTTCATAAAAATCCATCATCATGGAAATGTTTCTGCTGTCAAATTGTGTCATGAAAAATTCCTCCATGCAAAATTAAAACCTATAGAAATTTATCACATAAGCCGCGCAATGTCAAAATTCTGTTGCTTATATCAGAAAATTTTTTTGTGTATTTTTATCAAACAAAAAAAGCGGCGGGAAAATTTTCCCGTCGCCATTTTTTATTATCAAACTACTTTTAGGCAGTAGTGATTAGGTTTTAGGTTTTAGGTTAACTACCCCACTACCCCACTACCACACTACCACACTATGAAACAGCCATAGCCGCCGCAATAGCCGCGCCGAGACCTGAACCGCCGTTATCTAAAATTGTATCGACTTTAGCCGCGTCTTTGCCCAAAAGTTCAATCAGTGCCTTGTTAATATTCTCTTTAACGAGCGGCATTTTTTCATAAACTGAACCGTCAACCGCCACATGTTGAGTTGTAATTTCGCCGCCGTTTGCACGTTGCCAAACAATTCCGACGTATGACGCAGTTACAAGCCGCGCAGAACGAATTATAATAGCCGCGTCGAGTT
>CAJOGS010000061.1:3144-19671 GCA_905234045.1 uncultured Selenomonadaceae bacterium
ACAATCGCCGACATATCAATAGACGAGAAATCAAATTTTTTGTCGCTGTCCAAAAGTTCGGCAACCGACATGCTGAAAAGTTCGCCCATGTATCTGCCGGAAACCATTTTTTCAAAACGTTGTTCGCCGGGCTTTTCAGAACTTCTGTCGAGTGCCACGTCAAAGCGATTCGGCGTCAATTTCATAAAGTTACCGCACTCAAGATTTAAAATCATTCCGCCCTGTCCAAAACCTTTCGGATCGTCAATCGAAGATTCAAGATAGCAAGTGTTGTGCCCTGTGGCGTAAATTGAGCCGGTGTAAATGTCAGATTGTTTGTAAGCGGCTGAAAGCAAAACTGCAACAGTGTCATTGATAACTGCAACAGGAACAACATTTTCAATGCCGCGCTTTTTCAGTGCGTCCAAAAGTAAATCATTGACAACTTTACCTTCAACGCCGGGCGTTGCAAATTCTTTCGTCCAAATAATCAATTTTGCGTTGTTCAAATCGTCTTGAGTAGACGGGAATGAAAAAGTATGCCCGAGATAAAATTTAGTTTCGTGGTCGCCGTCAATCGCCTCATCAATAAGACGCGCCAAAAATCCAAACATTTCATCAGCAGTGGAATTTTTGCCGATATAATCGTATTTGCCGGGAATAATCAGCGGTTCGCCAACTTTTTTGATAATTTCAAATTTGCCTTCGCCTTCAAGTTTGATTCTCAAAACGCGGACATTTGTACCGCCAAAATCAAGTGCCAAAAATTCGCCTGTCTCTTTGCCGGTAGGGAGTCCGACATAAGATTTTAACATTCTCATTGATGAACTTTTTGGGTCGCGCAGTCCAATTTGTAAATCTTTTTGGAAATTCAGTGCAACTTCTTTGATAAAGTCAGTTGTTGCCGCAAATTCTGAAAGTACATCTTGAAATTTTCCTTCGGTAAGTGCCATTAAAAAAGCTCCTTTCGGTCGATTTAGGGATTATGGGCTAAGGATTGGCAGTTGAGAATTTGAAAAATTTTTAGCCGCATTTCACCTAAAAAAATTTTTTTCGATTATAACACGGTTAAACTTTCGGCGAAAGTATTTTGAAACAATTTTTTATTGACAATGAAAATTAGTTGTTAGGACGTGTTGAAAAATTCAAAAATCCACAATTTTAAAAAAATCCGCAAAGTGCGGCAGTATAGGGGCTAGGGGCTAAGGACTAGGGACTAGGGAAATAAATTTGTTCGATGATAGCGAAGTAATAAGATGCCGCGCAGGACGCGCAAAAAGCGTCTTTCTTGCAAAGGCGAGGAGTACGAGCATTTGCTTTACTTTTCTTTGACGCAACAAAGAAAAAGTACATTTAATAAAATAAAAAAATTGAAGTAACTAAATTTCATCAGTAAAAATATAATTTTTCAACACGCCCTAGTGATTTACTAACAACTGCCAACAGGTCACTATCTTGAAAAAGTTCGTTCAACAGAAAAAACTCAGTAACAAAAATTTTTCCAATACGCCATAACCGCTAAAAAAGCTCCTGCCGCAATTTGCAACAGGAGCTTTTTTTATTTCCGAGAAAAATTTTTCTTATTTGAAGTAACGATCAAGCAAGCCTTTAAAGCCTTTGCCGTGACGTGCTTCATCTTTCGCCATTTCGTGAACTGTATCATGAATTGCATCAAGATTGAGTTGTTTTGCAAGAGTAGCCAAGTCTTTTTTGCCTTGACATGCGCCGTGTTCAGCGGCAACGCGTTTTTCAAGATTTTCTTTGGTTGACGCGCTTACAACTTCGCCCAAAAGTTCAGCGAATTTTGCGGCGTGTTCAGCCTCTTCAAGTGCATAACGGCGGAACGCCTCGCCAATTTCGGGATAACCTTCACGGTGTGCGGCGCGGCTCATTGCCAAATACATTCCGACTTCTGTACATTCGCCGGTGAAGTTTTGGCGCAAGCCTTCAATAATTCTTTCGTCAACGCCTTTTGCAACGCCTACAACGTGTTCATCTGCAAAAACCAATTCGCCTTCCTGTTTTTTGAACTTTTCGGCAGGTGCTTTACAAATCGGACATTCAATCGGCGGCTCGTCGCCTTCGTGTACGTATCCGCAAATTGTGCATACATATTTCGCCATTGGTTAAACCCTCCTAAAAAATACTTTCTCCTAAAAAAAAATTTTATATCTAAGTTGCTTTATTGTAATGGAAAAAGCATTTTTTGTAAAGCAGAAAATTTTTTATAATTCACTGACAAAATTTAAAAACTCGTTGAAATTATACGCGCCGTCAGCATTAATTTTGTTGTTTTCAAAAACCATAAAATATTTGTAATTTGCGCCGGCGCAATTTTGCCACTTCCGCCCAAGTTCCAATTTTTCCTTTGAGTCGGAATTGTCTCTGTCGTCGCCCTTCGTTTCAATCATTAAAACTTTGCCGCTCTTCAACATTACCAGAAAATCGGGATAATGATTTACAAAGGCATTAACTTTAAATTCTTTCTTTGAAATGTTGCGATGCCACCATTTCACATTGTCAAAAATTGAAAGATTATCAATCATTCGGCGTTCAAAATTATTCATATCGGAAATTTCGGCAGTGTACAAAGATTTATCTATTGAATCAATAGTTTTTGCAGCTTCAAAAGATTCGGGAAGTTTAAAATGATTTCGGCAAGTAATTTTTTCGGCGTCTAACCAACTTCCGAAAATTTTTTTGCGGTATTCATTTTCCAACGCCAAAATTTTTTTTGAAATTATCAGCGCGTAAGATTCACATTCTGAACTGATTGTTTCAATTTTGCCCGCGTCCATATTCTCAATAATTTTTTTGACATACAGATTAATTTGACTTTCAGATAAATTTGTAATTTTGCCGATGATACTTGAAATTTTGCCTATGCAAAGATTTAATCGCTTTTCTTCGGTTAAATTATTCACAAATTTTACAAATTGATCGCGTTCCTTGCCGTAAATTTTTCTGTATTTCGGAGTATCATCATTTGAAATATCTACTACAAAAACGTCGTCAGGTATTACGGTTAAATCTATGTTTGTATCTTGCGTACTTAAATTAAAGCCCTCTGAAAGGTGTTCCTTTTCAAGAAATACAAACTCTTCGCCAAAAAGATTCGGTGTAGTTTTGGTGAAAAATTGCGGAATTTTTAAATTTGCAACGGATTCAATAAAATACTCACGAATTTTAGATTGTGTATCGGTTTTCAATTCAATATTTTCCTTTGTATAATTTTTTTCCTGTTCAAGTGCCGCCGCCAAGTCGTTATCAACGTTTTCTTTAATAGTTGCTGTCGCAGTTTCAGAAATATTTTCAGGTTTAAGGTCTGAAAAATCATCTGCAATTTCTTCGTTTTGTAATTCCAATGTCCCCTGCTCAAAATTTTCTGTCGGCTTTGGCAAAACTTGCCTGCATTCGTCTTTTGTAAATCCTGCCAATTTTACGCCTTCAACAACTTTATCAAGCGTATCATTGAAATTTTGATAGCAACTTAAAACATACGCCAAATTTAAATTTCCCAAATCGTGTTCTAAGGCGTGCGGTTGACGCAAAATTCGCCCTACAATTTGTGTAATGTCAGTAGGAGAATTTTTATTTGCCAACGACGCCAAAATATACGCAAATGGACAATCCCAGCCTTCTTTCAGCGCGTTTACCGTGATTATATAGCGAATGGGACAATCTCGGCTTAACAAATTTACATTCTCCAAATCTTTGCTGTTGTTTGAAACTTTTATTGCAATTTGATTTTTTGGAATTTGAAAATTTATCAGCATTTCTTTAATTTTTTCAAAAGTTGCGTTATCTTCCTTGCCTTTCGATTGCGCTTGAAATAAAACTATCGGACGAATATATTTGCCGCCGTTTTTTTCGTTTTCAACGGCGATTTTTTCCAATTCTTTTTGCATTGAAATTGCCGACGCCAAAACTTCTTGCCGCGTATTTTTCTTATAAACGATAATCGGCAGTTTTACCATATTTTCTTTTTTGAGTTCGCGGGATTTTACGTAAGAAATAATATTGCTTGTAGTTTTCGGCGTCGCCGTCAATTCCAGTATGAAACTCGGATTTAATTTTTTCAGCATTTCAACGCTTAAATCTGATTTTGCGTTGTGGCTTTCATCGATTATTACAACCGGCGAAAATTCGCGCAGGACGTTTATTAATGCACTTCCCGGCGTGTCTGACAAAACTAATTCCGACTTGCCGAAATACTCTGCAAAAATTTTTAATATGCCGTTTTCTTGAAAGACTTTTCGCTCGTCCTGTTTTTTGCTGTCGATTCTCAAAGAGGCGTAAGTCATCACGCAAATTGAAAGATTTTCTCTGACCGTGATTGGTGAAAAGTTTTGCCCAATCAGCAGCATTTCTTTATCATAAACCATAACTTTACTTTGAAAATCTTCATCAATTTTTTGTCTGTAAGCGTGATTTGTATTTTTCAGCGCGTTTAATGTCTGCGTAAAAATTGCGTCGCTCGGTACAAGCCAAATTACAAATTTATGCTCACGCGGCAAGGCGTCAAATATTTTTTGCAACGCCGCACAAGCCAAAAATGTTTTGCCGCCGCCTGTCGGTACTTTTACACAAACACTCGGAACGCCCGCAATTTCATTTTTGTAACTCGGAATTGCTCCAAAGCCGACTGTTTTACCGTTGTTTTCCCAATAATTTTTCCACGAATCTTTCAAGCTGTTATTTTTCGACACGCAGTCAAGATAATTTTTTAAATCGTCAAGCACTTTTTTTTGATATTCTTTTAACTGAAACTGCATTTTTATCCCACCTTAATATTTTTTCAGCTTTTCGGGAAATTTTTTGAACGTGATTTTATATTTTACAAGTTCATCTTCGCTCAAATTGCAAACTTCCGCATAAATGACATAATTATTTGCGCGGGTCTTAATCTGCGCGAGCGTCGTCCAGCTTAAAGCGTCATCAAAATAATAATACGCCGTGTCTTCATATACGCCCAACAAATTTTTCTCGTCTGTCGGCTTAAATTCTTGCCGCGTCTCACTGTAATAAATGTACTCAAAAAGTTTTTCAAGCGATACATTTTTATTAAAAACGTCGTTTTCGTCAAAAAGTTGTTCGCCCAATTCATAAAAATTAAATTCGCCGCCGACGCGCCGCACTCTTTCTGCCGTGATTGTCTCTGCATAGTCATTCAATTCTATCAAAATAAATTTGCGCGTGCCGCCGTCCGCCGCGTTTAAATTTATTACCGCGTGCGCCGTCGTCCCGCTTCCTGCAAAACTGTCTAACACGATTGAATTTTTGTCGGTTGAAAGTTGCAAAATTCTTTCAATCAAAGTTGAAGGTTTTGGAGTATCAAAAACAACTTTCAAATTTCTCAATTCATTTTTTGCAGTGTGGTTATCTCCAACTTCATCAAATTTCCAAACAGTTTTTGAAACAACGCCTTGTTTTACGTCTGTTAAAAATCTTTTAAATTGCGGTACAGATTTTCCATCTTTGCCAAAATAAAATCTGTTATCGTCATACAATTCTTTTAATGAATTTTCAGAATAACGCCAAAAAGTACCAGTAGGAGGTGTCCATTTTACACCGTTTGGAAAAATATAACTGTTGGTATTACTACCGCTTTTAGCGTGTAATGGACTCGCTTTCCAAACGCCGCGCGGGTCGTTGTCTGGATTTTTATAACGGGCGTTCATTTCTTCAGTACGTGGCAATAAATTTGGACGCCAATTATTTTTATTTTTTGCATAACATAAAATAAAATCGTGGCTGTCTGAAAGCCAGCGAGCATCATTTTGCGGCGAATATTTCTTTTCCCAAATAACATTGCAGACAAAATTATTTGCGCCGAAAATTTCATCACAAATTAATTTCAAATTTGCTTGTTCGTTATCGTCAATGCTGATGAAAATTGCGCCGTCGTCGCGCAGGAGTTTATTTAAAAGTTTCAAGCGCGGGTACATCATACAGAGCCATTTATCATGTCTGGTAAAATCTTCGCCTTCTTTGCCGACAACTTTACCGAGCCACTTTTGAAACTGCGGATCAGAAACATTATCGTTGTAAATCCAATTTTCATTGCCGGTATTATACGGCGGGTCGATATAAATGCATTTGATTTTATTTTCGTATTGCGGGAGCAAAGATTTCAACGCCAAAAGATTATCGCCGTGAATAATCATATTTTCAGAATTGCCGACAGAATATTTTTTTTCGAGAAAATGAAACGGCGGCGAATAACTTTGAATTTTATTTTTGCCCAGCCAGTCGATACAAGGCAAATTGAAAACCTCCTCTTGAAATATTTCTTAAAATTTTAGGCGAAAATTTTTTCTTGTCAATAAAAAAACCTCCGACATTTGCCGAAGGTGCAGTTAAATTTTAAACCGCTTGTTTTAAAGCATTGGCGCGTTGAAGTCTTTTTCTGCGATTTTCTTTCATACGAGAAAGCTGTTCCGATGTTGTAGGCGGAATATCGCTGTAATCAATTTCTTCATCAGGAATTTCCGGCATACTCATAATATCTTCATATTGTTCTTTGCTGACTTTGATACCGTTAATAATAAAATTGTTCATAGTAATCCTCCTTTTCATATTTATTGGCAGGTCGGGCAGAAATAATACGATTTTTATCTTCGCGTTCAGTGTAAATTACAACCAATACTTCTTTAACTTTTCCGATAATCCTGAGTCTTTCTTCGTTATCGCTATGGACTTCATCATAGTATTCAAGTCTATATTCGTCGAAAAAAGCTAACACTGCATTTTGAAATTTAATTTTATGCTTTTTCCAATTCTTATCGGCTTTTTCAGAATCCCAAACAAATTTTAAATCGCCGAGTTCAAAATTTACGTCCATTAAATCACCCGCGCAAATTTTATCATTCAATAAAAAAAATCTCAACTTACGCCGAGATTTACAAAAATTTTATAGAAATTATTTTACGCCTTTGCCGAGTGCAACGCTGACAGGTACAACAGATGTTTTATCGTAACATTTGAAAGCGAAGTCAACTAATTTTCTGTCAGGCGCAGCAGTAAACGCGCTGACAATCGGAACAATAATTAAACCTGCAAGCATTGCAAATGCGCCGCTGTTAATCGGTGATTGAAGAATTGGCGGAAATTCGGGACGAATTAACATGTTAGCAGTCATTAAAACAGTAGCGAAGATAAAGCACACCCAACAAGACGCGGTTGTAACTCTCTTAGAGTACAGCGAATACATAAACGGCGCAAGGAACGCGCCCGCCATTGCGCCCCACGAAATGCCCATTAACTGCGCGATGAAATTAACCGAACTTGTATATTGAATCAATGCAAGTACCGCCGAAATTGCAATAAAAACTACAATCAGCCCGCGCATAAATAAAACTTGTTTGGCTTGACTCATATTTTTAATAATATTGTCTTTGATTAAATCAATCGTCAAGGTTGAACTTGAGGCGATAACCAACGAAGAAAGCGTTGACATTGACGCCGATAAAACGAGAATAACAACAAGTGCGATCATTTCTCCAGAAAGACCTGAAAGCATTGTAGGAATAATTGAATCGAAGCCATAGGCTTTTATGTCAATGTCATCAGAAAATAATCTGCCAAATCCGCCGAGAAAATAGCAACCGCCCGCCACGATAAATGCAAATACAGTTGAAATTATTGTGCCTTTTTGAATGGACTGCTCATTTTTAATGGCGTAGAATTTTTGAACCATTTGAGGAAGTCCCCACGTGCCGAGCGAAGTTAAAATCATAACAAATAACAAATTCAGTGGATCTGGGCCAAAGAACGAAGCGAAAATACCCGGCGTGGTTGCAACTGATTCATCAGTAACCCTTGCAAGTCCGTCAAGCGATGCCATAAAGCCGCCCTTTGATTCAAGTACCGCGTAAATTACCGCGCAAATTCCGACAAGCATAACTATTCCTTGAATAAAATCATTAATCGCCGTTGCCATATAGCCGCCGGCAACAACATAAATTGCGGTTAAAATCGCCATTGTAATAATACAAATTGAGTAATTAATTCCAAACGCCATACCGAAAAGTCTGGAAAGTCCGTTATAAAGTGACGCGGTGTAAGGTATCATAAAAATAAAAATGATAATCGACGCGCCAATTTTTAAAGCCTTTGAACCGAAACGTTTGCCGAAAAATTGCGGCATGGTTGCCGAGTCCAAATGTTGGCTCATTATTCTTGTACGTCTGCCGAGAATGAACCACGCCATTAAAGAACCGATAAGCGCGTTGCCGATTCCTGCCCATGTCGCCGCAATTCCATATTTCCAGCCGAATTGTCCCGCGTAGCCGACGAAGACAACCGCCGAAAAATAACTTGTGCCGTATGCAAAGGCAGTAAGCCACGGACCTACACTGCGCCCGCCCAATACAAAGCCGTCAACATTCGTGGCGTTTTTGCGGCAATATAGACCAATTCCAATTAAAATTGCGAAATACAAAATTAACAAGGCAATTTTCATTTTTGAGCCTCCGTGATTTTATTTTTTTATTTAAGCCAAAGCGTGTTGAATAATTTAATTTTTAAATTTTTTACTAGTGTGTGTTGAAAAATGCTATTTTTACTGATGAAATGTATTTACTTAAATTTTTATATTTTTAAATGTACGTTCTTTTTTCCGAAGCAAAAGTAGTGTTATAGTGTTATAGTATTATAGTTTTTACTATCCAACTATCGAACTATCAAACTATCAAACTATCGAACTACCACACTACAAACCGTCCGCACTTTGCGGATTTTGAATTATTCAACACACTCTAGGGTCTGTTGTTAAAGTCAAAAATAGTGCAACGTTTGAGGTAATAGGAAACGGCGGTCACGGATGACCGCCGCCCCGCCATTGATTAGCTAAAGAGCATGCCCGCTAAAGAGCGCGCCTCACCGCGCATGCTACGCAAGCCACGCAGGATTGAATCTCTGGCGGAAAAAAACGTCTTTTCTTTTGTTACTTGCAAGGCGACGAGTAGGAGCGTTGCTCCTTTGGACGAGCAAAGAAAAGTAAAAAAATCTCAGCAAATAGAAAGATTTTTATATTAAAATTGACTTTTGCAACACGCCCAAGCCATCAATCCTAATCATTCAAGATTTTCGTACAAAAGTCTTTCAACGCGATTCGGGAAAATATCTTCAAACATTGCCATTGTATTGCCGCCGAAAAGTTCCATTCTCAAAATTTTGCTTGTAGCGTCGTCAACGAGTATAATTAAGCCGTAATCGTTTTCTTTGCCGTTGGAATGAAAATAGGCGTAAACGCTTTTATCTGCGCCGCTCTGTACAAAATCCGATTCGCCGTAAAGTTCCAACATTTTATCCAACGTCATACCGACAGAAAGACCTTTCGGCGTGTGCCAGCCGTTATTTTCAGTCACGACTATTTCAAAAAGTTTGTTGGCGTAGGAATTGTAGCCGATAGTTACGGTGTCTCCATAATGGCAAGTGTACAGATGTTCAATACCGCCTTCAGTTTTTGAAGGGTTGCCGTACATTCTAAGCATTTGCACGGTTGACGAGCCGACAGTCAGCCCGCCGAGATACATTTCTTTGCGCGGCATTTCGGCATTACAAAAATTATTTGTGCTGAACAGCATTAAAACTATCACCAATAAAAATTTTTTTAACATAAAAATTTCCCTTTCTAAAAAAATTTAAGGAGTTACGAAAATGATAATTGATATTCATACCCACGTTTTCCCCGACAAAATTGCCGCTGAAGTTCTGGAGCATTTGAGCCGTCAAAGCCGTGCAAAATATTTTTCCGACGGTACTTTGAACGGGCTTTTAGATTCTATGAAAAAATTCGGCATTGATAAATCAGTAGTTTTGCCGGTTGCGACTGCGCCGCGTCAAGTTGAAAAAATTAACGACTACGCCGCTAAAATGACTGAAAAATTTTCTGACAGCGGCATTATTTATTTTGCCTGTATTCACCCTGACTTTGAAAATTATCGTACCGAATTAAAGCGCGTTAAAAGTTTGGGCTTGCAAGGCATAAAAATTCACCCGATTTATCAAGGCGTTAATCTTGACGACGAAAAATTTTTGAAGATTTTTTACTGCGCCGCCGAATTGGATTTAACAGTTATAACGCACGCGGGCTTAGATATTGGATTTCCCGGCGTTGTAGGTTGTTCGCCGAAAATGGCGCGGCACGTTATCGAAGAAATTGGCGATTTTAAATTTGTGTTGGCGCATATGGGCGGCTGGAAAAATTGGGACGAAGTTGAAATTGAACTTGCCGACAAAAATATTTTTATGGACACGGCTTTTTCAGTCGGCACGATACCTGCGCGAAGTGATTTTGTTTGGAACGCGGAAGATTTAAAACTTTTGAACGCTGAAGAATTTATGAAGTTGTACAAAATTTTCGGCGCAGATAAAATTTTATTTGGCACTGACAGCCCCTGGGATTCGCCCGCCACTGCGATTGATTTTATTAAAAATTTGCCGATCAGTGAAACTGACAAAAATAAAATTCTCGGTTTGAACGCCGAGAAAATTTTGAAATTAAGGTGATTTAATATGATTTATACTTTTGAAGTCGGCAATGTTATTCCGACCAACGCATATTTTTATATTGATGAAAAAACCAACGCCGGATTTTTAATAGACGCGGGCGCGGAGTCTGAAAAAATTTTAAATTTCATCAGCGAAAAAAATTTAACCATTGAAAAAATTTTAATAACACATGGACATTACGACCACATCGGAGCCGCCGCCGCCATTCAGAAAAAATTGAACATTCCAATTTGTATGCAGAAAAACGGCAAGAATTACGCCGAAAATCCTGCATGGAATATTTCAATAGCATTTGGTGAATCAATGACTCTGCAAAATGTAACGTACCTTGACGACTACAGCGAAATTATTTTAAATGCCAATCCAAATTTCAAGCTGAAAATAATTCCCTGCGCGGGGCATACATTGGACGGCGCAATTTATTACAGCGAAAATGACGGCGTTGCATTTGTCGGCGACTCGATTTTCAAAGGCAGTTTTGGACGCACTGATTTACCCGGCGGCGATTTCGACACGCTCATTAAAAATATCAAAGAAAAAATTTTGACTTTGCCGGACGAAACTATTTTATTGTCGGGACATTCGCCTGAAACTACCGTTGCCGCTGAAAAATGTAGTTGGATAGTGCGGTAGTAAGATAGTTCGATAGTGGGGGAGTTATTTTGCTATGGCGTGTTGAAAGATTGAAATTGCTGATTCACGAACTAAATTTTGTAGACTAAGCACGAATAACTAAGTTGCCGCACAGGACGTGCGGAGCAAATGCTCTTATTCATCGCATTTGCAGGCAGGTGCGTTTTTTTCGAGGACGAAAAAACAGCACCGCAAAAAGCGTCTTTCTTGCAAAGGCGACGAGTACGAGCATTTGCTGTACTTGCAAATTCGACGAATAGGAGGATTTGCTCTTTGACAAGACAAAGAAAAAGTACTTTCAATAAGAAAATAAATTTTAAAAACAGATTTATTCAACAGACCCTACAACACTACCCCACTACCCCACTATCACACTACCACATTACTAGACTTCTGCAATTTGTTCTTGTGTCAAAGATTGTAAACCTTTGCCCGCCAAAATTTTTTCGGCGTTTGCAGTATCTTTGACGCGGAAAATCATATAAGCCGCCTTTTTGCCGATAAAAGAATACATATATTCAATATTGACATTAGCCGCGCTGAAAATTTTCAAAATATTGTTAAGTGCGCCAGTTTCATCAGAAACTTTATAAACCAAAACAGGCGTAAACGTCGCAACAAAATTTTCTTCTTTCAAAACATTTGTAGCCTCGTAAACGTCATTAACAATCATTCTGGCAATACCAAAATCGTTTGTATCTGCCAAAGACAGCGCACGAAGATTAATCCCGTTACGCGCCAAAACTTCTGTCATTTGGTCGAGTGTACCGGGTTTATTTTCCAGAAATACTGAAACTTGATTTACAGCCATAATTGCTCATTCCTTTCAGTCATTCGCAGGGAGTAGAGGCTAGGGACTAGGGAATAGGGGTTAGTGAAAATTTCCCTAGCCCTCAGCCCTTATCCCTTTGCCCCTAAATTTTCCGCTTGTCGATAACGCGGACGGCTTTACCTTCACTGCGTGTAATAGTTTTCGGCGCAACCAAATTAACTTTCGCCTTGATACCGAGCATTGATTTCAAGCCGTCTTCAAGAATCTTTTTGCGCGTTTGAATTTCGCCGACGTTATCGGTAAACATATCAGGCGTCATTTCAACATTAACATCAAAAGTATCGGTGTGATTTACTCTGTCAACAATAATCTGATAATTTGCCGCGTAGCCGTTATTGAGTAAGACAGTTTCAATTTGACTCGGGAAAACATTTACGCCGCGAATTTTCAGCATATCATCAGAACGCCCGCGCGGTTTAGCCATTCTGACATGAGTACGACCGCAAGAACATTTTTCGCGGTTTAAAGTGCAAATGTCACGAGTACGATAACGAAGGAGCGGGAAGGCTTCTTTGTCAAGCGAAGTGAAAACCAATTCGCCTTGAGAACCTTCAGGCAAAACTTCGCCGGTTTCAGGATCAATAATTTCTGCAATGAAATGATCTTCGTTAATGTGCATGCCGTGTTGTTCGGAACATTCAAAGGCAACGCCGGGCCCTGAAAGTTCAGTCAAGCCGTAAATGTCATAGGCTTTAATTCCCAAAGATTTTTCAATATCGCGGCGCATTTCTTCAGACCAAGCCTCTGCGCCGAAAATTCCCGCCTTCAAAGGAATTTGTTCAGGCGTCAAGCCCATTTCATGCATTGATTCGGCAAGATACGCCGCATAACTCGGAGTACAGCAAAGAATTGTAGCTTGCAAGTCCATGATAAACATAATTTGACGCTCGGTATTTCCTGAACTGGTTGGAACAGTCAAGCAACCGACTTTGTGGCTGCCGCCGTCAAGTCCCAATCCGCCTGTAAATAATCCGTAACCATAGGAAACTTGGCAAACGTCTTCATTTGTACCGCCTGCCGCAACAATGGCGCGGGCGCAACATTCATTCCACATGTCAATATCGTTTTGAGTATAAAAAGCAATAACGCGCTTGCCGGTAGTGCCTGAAGTTGAATGAATACGCACGCAATCTTTTAAAGGACGCGCCAACAAGCCGTAAGGGTACGCCTCTTTTAAATCAGCCTTTGTCAAAAACGGCAATTTATGCAAATCTTCAACTGATTTAATATCATCAGGCGTTAGATTTTTTTCCTGCATTTTTTTACGATAATACTCAACGTTATCCCAAACGTTTTTAACTTGTGCGACGAGTTTTGAATTTTGAATTTCCAAAATTTTTTCACGCGGCGCACATTCAATTTCTGCTTGAAAGTATCTATCCAAAAAAATAACCTCACTTTCAAAATAAAAAAAGTTTTAAAGTATACCGCTTTTATTATAATTCGCTTGAAGATATATTTCAAGAAATTTGATTAATCGCCGTGAAAAGTATACAATATACCACAAAAAAAGATTAGTGAGATGATTTATTTGCTTGATAAGTTACAGAAAGTTGAAGACAGATTTAGAGAAATTGAATCGCAAATCGGAGATCCGTCGGTAGTGGCAGAAGTTGACAGATTTACCAAATTGACGCGGGAACTTGCAACGCTTGAACCGATTGTAAAAAAAATTCGTGAATATCAAAAAATTCTCGCGCAGATTGAAGACGACAAAGTTTTAATTGAAACTGCCGAAGACGAAGAATTAAAAAGTTTGGCGGCTGAAGAATTAGCCGAACTGAAAAAGACTAAAGCCGAACTTGATAAAGAATTGCCGATTTTACTTTTGCCGAAAGATCCCAATGACGACAAAAATGTTATCGTAGAAATACGCGGCGGAGTCGGCGGCGAAGAAGCGGCACTTTTTGCGGGCGATTTATTCAGAATGTACACACGCTACAGCGAGCGGCAAGGTTGGAAAGTTGATATTGTCGATTCAAATGCAACGACCATTGGCGGCTTTAAAGAAATTTCATTTACGGTTGACGGCGCGGGCGCGTTCAGTAAATTAAAATATGAAAGCGGCACTCATAGAGTTCAGCGCGTTCCCGTGACTGAATCAAGCGGGCGTATTCATACAAGCGCGGTTACTGTTGCAGTATTGCCGGAGGCTGAAGAAGTTGACGTTGAAATTAATCCTGCCGATTTAAGAATTGATACATACTGCGCGAGCGGCGCGGGCGGGCAATATGTCAACCGTACCGAAACGGCTATCAGAATAACGCACATTCCGACAGGTATTGTTGTTCAATGTCAAGATGAAAAATCGCAACTCAAAAATAAAGAAAAAGCTATGCGCGTCCTTCGTGCAAGAGTTAAAGATTTGGCGGTTAGAGAACAAAACGCCGCCATTGCTGCTGACAGAAAAAATCAAGTCGGCAGCGGCGACCGCAGTGAAAGAATTCGCACATATAATTTTCCGCAAGGCAGAGTTACCGACCACAGAATTAATTTGACGCTTTACAAATTGGACAGCGTTTTGAATGGCGATTTGGATGAATTAATTTCCGCGCTGATAACTGCCGACCAATCGCAGAAATTAGCTGACAGCGAGTAGTGGTTAGGGCGTGTTGATAAAAATCAAATTTTACTGATGAATTTTTGTTACTTAAATTTTTTTATTTTAAAATGTACTTTTCTTTGTTGCGTCAAAGAAAAGTAACAAAAGAAATTTTTTCGTTTTCATCGAACAAAATTTAATTCGTGAATCAGCATTTTCAATTAATTTTTCAAAACGCCCTAGTAATTTTTACAAGACAAAGAAAAAGTACGTTCAATTAAAAAAATTTCAAAATCGAATTAATCAGCACGCCTAGTTGTCAGGGAAATACTACCTGCTAACTACTACCAACTACAAAAGGAGTGAATTATTTTGAACGAGAATACAATATCCCAACAATTAAGAAAAGCAACCGAGCAATTAAAAAAATCCGGCATTGAAAATGCACGCCTTGACGCTGAAGTTTTGCTTGCCTATGTTTTGAACAAAAGACGCCTTGCGCTTTATGTTCAAAGTGAAAAAGTTTTGAACGAAAAAGAACTTAAACGTTATCATAATTTGCTCAAACGTCGCCTTGAAAGAGTGCCTGTAGCATATTTGACGGGACACAAAGAATTTATGGGCTTGAATTTTGCCGTAACTCCTGATGTATTGATTCCGCGTCCCGACACTGAAATTTTGGCGCAGGGCGTTATTGAACATTTGCAAAGTTATAAACGCGCTTTGAAACTTGCAGATTTGGGAACCGGCAGCGGTGCAATTTGCATTTCAATTTTAAAATTTGTTGAAAATGTTGAAGTGTCGGCGGTTGATATTTCAAAAAATGCGTTGGAAATTGCCGAATTTAACGCCGAAAAATTTAACGTCGAAGATAAAATTAAATTCTACGAGGGCAATTTATTTGAACCGCTTAAAGGGCAAATTTTTGACGTTATAGTTTCAAATCCGCCGTATATTTCCGCCAAAGATTTTGCAAATCTGCAATTAGAAGTAAGAGACGAACCGAGAATTGCACTTGACGGCGGCAAAGACGGTTTAAAATTTTACAGAAGAATTGTAGCCGACGCGCCAAAATTTTTATCTGACGAAGGATTTTTGGCAATGGAATTGGGCTTTAATCATTCTGAAGCAGTAAGACAATTAATCGAAGAGAATGGCAATTTTAAACACGTTCAAATTTGGAAAGATTTAGCCGGAATTGAGCGCGTTATTGCGGCGTGGAAAAAATGAAGACAGAAATTTTAAAACCTACAGATGAAAATTTTAATCGCGCAGGGCAACTGATTAAACGCGGTGAAATTGTCGCCTTTCCAACTGAAACTGTGTACGGTCTCGGAGCAAATGCTTTTGATGTTGAGGCTTGCAAAAAAATTTACGCGGCGAAAGAAAGACCGGCTGACAAGCCATTAACTTTGCACGTGGCAACTTTTGAAATGATTGAACAAATTGCCGAAATAAATTTGGCGGCGGAAAAATTGATTGAAAAATTTTTACCGGGACCTTTGACAATAATTTTGCCGAAAAAAAATATTGTGCCTGACTTTGTAACTTGCAACTCAAAAAGTGTAGGCGTTCGATTTCCAAATAATGCCGTTGCACAAAAGTTTATAAAAATTGCGGGCGTACCGATAGCCGCGCCGAGTGCAAATATTTCCGGCAAAAATCCGCCGACTACCGCGCAGGAAGTTTTTGACAATTTGAGCGGCAGAGTTGAAATAATTTTGGACGGCGGCAAATGCGATGTCGGAATTTCTTCAACGATTGTAGATATTTCAAACGGCGAATTAAAAATTTTGCGTCAAGGAATCATTTCAGCCGAATCAATAGAAGCAGCGGTTAGTAGATAGTGGTTAGTGGTTAGCGTTTAGTGGTTAGTGAATTACTGCTGATTGACGAACTAAATTTTGCTGACTGATAGCGAAGAACTAAGATGCCGCGCAGGACGCGCGGAGCAAATGCTCTTATTCATCGCATTTGCAGGCAGGTGCGTTTTTTTCGCGGACGAAAAAACAGCACTGCAAAA
>CAJOGS010000062.1:0-8901 GCA_905234045.1 uncultured Selenomonadaceae bacterium
TATTGCATTTAGGTTCGATAAATTAGCTGTTTGCTTTTTGAATTTTGTGTTACTTGCCGCTTCGGTTATTCACTTTTAATTTACCAACAGCCCCTAGAAGGCTAGGGCGTGTTGAAAAAAATCAATTTTTACTGATGAATTTTATTTGCTGAAAGTTTTTTATTTTTAAATGTACTTTTTCTTTGTCTTGTCAAAGAAAAAGGTACAGCAAATGCTCGTACTCCTCGCATTTGCTCCGCACGTCCTGTGCGGCATCTTAGTTCTTCGTGCTTATCGAACAAAAAATAATTCGTGAATCAGCATTTTTAATTAATTATTCAACACGCCCTAGAAGGCTAGAATACTTGAAAAATTATTTTGCCTGTGATATATTTCTTATAAAGAAAGAGAAATATTATTTATCCATTGTGTAAAACCAAAACGAAAAGCCCCGACAGCGGAGGTAGGATCCCGCTTAGGGGTTTTCGTTTTTGCCATAATTGCGTAGGATACAATTAAACTCGAAACTACATTGATACCCACTGTAACGATAACACTAAGCATACATATCACCTCCTCTTGTCGGTTTTCTGCCGACTTGAGGGACAGCAGTATTTGAATTGTATCACAAAAACTTTTTAACAAACATAGACACTGCCGCAAAAATAATGTAAACTGCAACAAAGGCGGTGATTTTATGAAAAAAATTTTTTTTGCCGTAACATTAATTTTGGTTATGGCAATTCAAAATATTGTCGGCGCGGCAGATTTTAAAAGCATTGATTGGAAGAATGCGCCGCGTTTTTCCAACAAGGCAGAATTTATAAAGTACATTCAAAACTGCGAAAGAAATTGCAAAGCCTCCATTCCCGTAATTTTTACAAACGGTTTATTTGTGAAGGTTGAAGAATTTTTAAACATTTACAAAAATGCTCAATATGCCAACGTTGTTTGGGTGAATGACAGGAGCGGAAAAAGTTCGCAAGTTTTATATGAAGTGAACATTTACCCGGGCGCAAAAGTTGCTTACGCTTACCGCACGGGCGATACTTCAATTCTTAACAATGAGGAGCACAGACTTTATAACACTGCCGTTAAAATTGTAAACGCGGCGAAAAGTCAGCCGACAGATTTGCGAAAGGAACTTTACATTCACGAAAAAATAACCGACAGCGTTTCATATTACACAGCGCAGACAAATTCTAAAACGCCGCGCCATTGTACAGCAGTCGGCGCACTTCTTGACGGCAGGGCGAATTGTCAAGGCTATTCAGATACTTTTTACATGTTGGGGCAAATGGCAGGGCTTAATGTCGGTAAAATGACAGGCAACGCCAACAACGGTCCGCACGTTTGGAACACAATCGAATTTGGCGACGGCAAAGTTTACGCGGTTGACGTAACTTTTGATGATGCGACATTTCGATTTGAAAATCAAAACGATTATAATAATTATGTTTATTTCAATGCGCCGCTTGAAATTTTGCAGACTACGCACACTTGGAAGGCGGCTTATTCTCCGCAACTTCAACCGACTATTGACGGCAGATATTTTTATGCCACGCAGGAATTTTGGAACACCAGAGGCAAATATTTTGGTTTTCATTCAAAATCGGCTGAAGATGCGTTACAATATATTGCTCAACGAATTGTAAAAGACGGCTGGCGGTTGTCTTATGGAATGGCACCATTTAATAATCAATATGCCGGTACAAAATTTTCATTAAATCGTTTGGTTCGTGAAATTTTGCCGAATCAATATAATTGGTATGGCAGAATTAAAATGAGCGTTGTACGGCGTGGGGATTGGATTTTTTATATTGTTGAAGCAACAGCGAAGTAGATGGCTAGATGGCTAGATGATCAGTGGTCAGTGGTTAGTTACTGACAATCTGAAATACTGACAATCTGACAACTGACAATCTGAACATGGAGGTAATAATTTTGAGTGAAAATGAAAAAAATGTCGCGCAGGACGATTTAAAATCAATCGTCGAGGCGACAACTATTGCCGATGTTTATCGCGCAGATAAACAACTTTCGGGAATTGTGAAAAAAACGCGGTTAATTCAGAGTGATTTTTTTTCTGAACAAAGCGGCAACGAAATTTATATCAAGCCGGAAAATATGCAACACACAGGCGCGTTTAAACTGCGCGGCGCATATAACAAAATTTCGCAACTTACAGACGAAGAAAAATCAAAAGGCGTCATAACTTCATCAGCAGGAAATCACGCGCAGGGCGTAGCATTTGCCGCGCAAAAATTGGGCGTTAAAGCTGTAATTTGTATGCCGGCGACGACGCCAATTTTGAAAGTTGAAGCAACTAAAGCCTACGGCGCGGAAGTTGTTTTACATGGCGACAGTTTCGACGACGCCTATTTATACAGCCTTGAACTTCAGAAAAAGCACGGCTATATTTATGTTCACCCGTTCAATGACAAAGAAGTTTTACTCGGACAAGGTACAACAGCACTGGAAATTATTAACGAACTCAAAGACGTTGACGCAATTTTAGTGCCGATTGGCGGCGGCGGATTCGCCAGCGGCGTTTCACTTGCAACAAAACTTGTCAGCCCAAATGTAAAAGTTATCGGCGTTGAACCTGAAAATGCCGCGTGTATGAAAGCCGCACTTGACGCGGGCAAAATTGTAACTTTGAAAAGTGCCGACACTGTGGCGGACGGTTGCGCCGTCAAAACTGCGGGTACTTTGACTTTTGAGTTTTGCAAAAAATATCTTGACGAAATTATTACGGTAAACGAAATGGAAATTATGAGCGCGCTTTTAAGTTTGATTGAAAAGCACAAATTAATTGCAGAAGGCGCGGGCGTTTTGAGTTTGGCGGCGTTGAACAAATTGAACTTCAAAGGCAAAAAAGTTGTGGCGATTGTCAGCGGCGGCAACATTGATATTTCCACGCTTTCCGGCTTGATTGACAAGGCATTAATTGCGCGCGGCAGAATTTTTTCTTTCAATGTTCAACTTCCCGATAAACCGGGCGAACTTTTGAACATTGCAAAAATTTTGGCTGATGAAAATGCAAACGTCGTAAAACTTGAACACAATCAGGCACTTGTTACAAACAGTTTCAAAAAAGTTTTACTCGGCGTCACGGTCGAAACTCATAATGTTGAACACATTGACAGAATTATTAAAGCCTTGAACAAAAATAAATATAATATCGAAAAAGTTGACTTGCTGAGATAAAAAATTTTCGTAATCAAAAAAACCGCTTGTAAAAAATTACAGGCGGTTAATTTTTTATTCGTCTTTGCTGACTAAAGTTAATTTTCCCGTGCGCGGGTGAATAAGCAAGCCATGAACTTTAATATCTTTTGGAATTAACGGATCGTCTTTGAGAAGTTTTACAACGTCTCTGACATTTTGTTCGGGATCTTTGAAACCTTCCGCCCATTCGATTAAATCTTTTTCAACAAGTTTAATTGCGTCAGGCGAAATGCCGCGCTCCAACATTGCCTTTTTCAAACTTTCGGAAGTAGTTTTTTGCATGCCGCATTCTGCGTGACCGACAACCGCAATTTCCATTACGCCGAGTTCATAAATCGCAACCATTAAACTTTTAACGGCGGTATCGAAATAGCCGGTTACGCAGTTGCCGACGGTTTTAATAATTTTTGCGTCGCCGCGTTTAATGCCCATTGCCGGTTCCAAAAGTCCGATAAGGCGCGTATCCATACAGGTTAAAATCGCAAGTTTTTTCTTTGGCAGTTTGCTTTCATGGTGGTCTTCGTGTTCATATGCTTTAATTTCTTCGGGAAGATTGGCGCAGAAATTTTCATTTGTTGCCAAAATTTCATCAATCAATGCCATTGAATTTACTTCCTTTCGTGTTAAAAATTTAAATGTATTTTATCGCAAAACGTAAAAATTGCAAGAATTATTCTGCTCCTCTGAAGTAATGCCCGCGTGTAAAATTTTCAATTTCCGCGCCGCCGAATTTATAAGCGCGGACAACCTGCGCGAGTTCATCGGCAGTTAAATATCTGCCGTCGATTCTGATTCTTGCCGCGCCGTCAAATTCGTTGCGATTTTCAATCATTGAAAGAGTTTTCGAGTTCAAAATGTGCATACGGCAAAATTGATCCGTCACTACGGGGAATAAAATATTTTTTCTGTCGCGCAGGAAATAATTATTTTTGCGGCAAACGTGCGGACAGTTGCCGACATTGCCGAGAAAACTGCCAATGGCGCAATAAGCCGAAATCATCAATTCGGCGCGTCCGTGTACGATACATTCAACCGGCAAGCAAGATTTTTTCGCCAAAGATTTAACCTGTGCAAGCGTCAATTCCGGCGAAAGTGTCACGCCTTCCACGCCCAAATTTTTCAGATAATTTATCGTTTCAGAGTTGAAAACAATCAGCGAAAAATCACTGCGAACAGGCGCGGCTGAAATTTTTTGTACGATTTTCAAAGTGCCGATATTTTGAATATAAATTGCATCGAAATTTGCGGCAGTCAAAATTTTTTCAAAGTTGGAAATTTCGGCGTTGCGAATGATACGCGGCGTGGAAAGATAAAATTTTTTATTGGCGGAACGGACAATTTTTTCAGCTTGTGAAATTTCCTGCGCGGTAATGATTCTGTTCTTGAAATTTTCGCCGCCGTATAAAATGGAATCCGCGCCGCCGTCAATGGCTATTTTAATTTTTTCCAACGTGTCAACTTGTGCGACGAGTTCAATTTTTTCTGCGCGGTACGGTTCAAATTTTTCAAAAGTGGAAATTTCGGCAGGAGTTTTTTCAAATTTTTTAAGGCGCAAATTTTCAAGTTGTTCGGTACATTTACGGCGCACGTCGTTTAATTCGCTCAACGGCACCATTAAATTTTCGTCAATGCGCGTTTTCAAAAGTACCAATTCAAAAACCGAATTGCCGAGACGCCCGATTTGTTTAAAAAGCGTGTCGAAAGTCAGCGGGCGATTTTTCGCAACTTCAACAATAAAATTTGTGTCCGCCGTAACTTCGTTTTCGCCGTCAGTCAACATCAAATTCAGCGGTTCGCCAACTTTCGCCGTAACCACTGCGGCAACCGGAATTTTGCCAAATGTATCGTCTTCAAAATATTTCCGCGCCTCTGCAATTAATTCGGCGTCGAAAATTTTAAAAGCGCGGTCGTGAATTTTAACGCCGCGTGTGTCAGCAACTTCAACCGTGCAAATATCGCCGTCAATTTTGAATTTTTCAACCGTGAAAGTAACGCGCCCGCCGACTTTTACCCAAATTTCAATCTGATCGCCCGCGTTAATTTTTTCAGTCAGCTTGATAGAAATTTTATTTTTATCGACGGCGGCAACGCGCCCAATCAAAACGCCGCGATTGTTTGGGCGTTTGTCGCTGATTAAATCTTTGCCGGGATTTTTTTCAATATAAGCGGTAGTAAAATCACGGTTAAAAATCTGCGCGAGGCGGCGGCGTTCTTCATTTGTGACGGAAAAATTTTCAACGCCGTTAATTTCGCTGTCAGAAATTTTTTCGGCGGACATTGAATTTTCATCAGCGTTTAAATTATTAGCAGAAATTTTTGCAACGCCGTTAATTTCGCTGTCAGAATTTTTTTCAGCGGACATTAAATTTTTATCTGCGTTTGAAACATTCGCAGAAAGTTTTGCAACGCCGTTAATTTCGCTGTCAGAAATTTTTTCGTCGGACATTGAAATTTTATCTGCGTTTGAAACATTCGCAGAAAGTTTTGCAACGCCGTTAATTTCGCTGTCAGAAATTTTTTCAGCGGACATTAAAATTTCATCAGCGTTTGAAACATTCGCAGAAAAATTTGAAACGCCGTTATTTTCGCTGTCAGAAATTTTTTCGTCGGACATTGAACTTTCATCAGCGTTTGAATCATTCGCAGAAAAATTTTGTATTCTGTCCAGTGCGTCACGATAAATTTTTACAACCGTTGCAACATATTCGGCGCGTTTCATACGCCCTTCAATTTTCAAAGAATCGACGCCCGCCGCAACCAAACGCGGCAAAAGTTCCAGCGTTTTCAAATCTTTTGGACTTAACAAATATTCGTCCGCCGTTTTCAAAAGTTCGTTGCCTTTATCGTCAACCAAAGTATAAGGCAAGCGGCAAGGTTGCGCGCAACGCCCGCGATTTCCACTGCGCCCGCCAATCATACTGCTCATTAAACATTGACCCGAAAAACAAACGCACAATGCGCCATGTGCAAAAATTTCAATTTCGACGGTAGAATTTTTGGCGATATTTTCAATTTCTGCAAGCGTCATTTCACGGCTTAAAACTACGCGACTAAATCCGAGTTCCGCCAATTTTTCGACGCCCGCCAAATTATGAACCGTCATTTGAGTTGAGGCGTGCAGAGGAATTTCAGGCGCAACGCTTTTAATAATTTTCGCCGCGCCCAAATCTTGCACTAAAAGCGCGTCAACATTCGCACGCTTTAATAATTTTATGTACTCTGCAAAATTTTCAGTTTCATCATCATTCAAAATTGTATTTGTGGTAACGTGAATTGAAACGCCGTACAAATGTGCAAATTTCACAGCGTCGGTTAAAATTTCCTGTGAAAAATTTTCTGCGTAGGCGCGTGCGCCAAAATTATTTCCTGCCAAATATACGGCGTTTGCGCCCGCGTTTACGGCGGCTTTCAGTGCGTCAAAACTGCCCGCCGGTGCTAATAATTCCATTAAAATTTCTCCTTCTTTGTAGTTTGATAGTGCGTGTTGAATAATTATTTGAACTGCAGAAGATTGACAAACTAAATTTTGCTGACTGATAGCGAAGAACTAAGATGCCGCGCAGGACGCGCAAAAAGCGTCTTTCTTGCAAATGCGAGGAGTACGAGCATTTGCTGTACTTGCAAAGGCGACGAGTAGGAGCGTTTGCTCTTTGACAAGACAATGAAAAAGTACTTTAAATAAAAGAAAATCTATGGCATTTTGAATAATTAAAAAATTAGCAAAGTGCGGACAATTTGTAGCAGTATAGTTTTTACTACCGCACTATCACACTATCTAACTACAAAACTACCAAACTAAAAAAGCCGCACAATGACGGCTTATTATTTCAAAAATTTTTAGCATTTTCAAGAGCCTTACCTGTACCAATGGCAACGCAACTCAAGGGATCATCGGCAATCATTGTGGGAATACCGCCCGTTTCACGTCGAATCAATTCATCAAGACCATAAAGCAACGCGCCGCCGCCCGTCAAAACAATTCCACGATCCAAAATATCGGCAGAAAGTTCAGGCGGCGTATTATCCAAAACGCGGCGTACACATTCAATAATCCTTGAAACAGATGCACTCAACGCCGTTACAATTTCTTCAGTATAAATTGTAAGGTTACTAGGTTTACCCGTGATTAAATCTATACCGCAAACTTGCATATCTAATTTTCTTGCGCCGGAATATGCCGCGCCAATCGTCATTTTTATATTTTCGGCAGTGCATTCGCCAATCGTCAAATGATGTTCCCGTTTTATATACGTCATAATATCTGAGTCAAATTTATTTCCGGCAACGCGGATACTTTCACTGCAGACAATTCCGCCCAAAGAAATTACCGCAATATCACAAGTTCCGCCGCCAATATCAATTACCATATTTCCTGTAGGTTCTTCGACGAGTAAACCTGCGCCAATCGCCGCCGCCAGAGGTTCTTCAATCGTTGTAACTTTTTTTGCTCCGGCTTGTTCGCCCGCCTCTTGAATTGCTCGAAGTTCAACCGGCGTAATTTGTGCAGGTATACAAATCATTACACGCGGTTTAAACCAAAATGTCCTGCCTATAACTTTAAATAAAAATTGGCGTATCATTTCCTCTGTTAAATCAAAATTGGAAATAACTCCGTCTTTGAGCGGACGAACTGCAAGAATATCATCCGGCGTGCGTCCAATCATTATTTGCGCTTCAGAGCCAATCGCCATAACTTCATCAGTAACTTTGTTGATTGCCACAACTGACGGCTCGCGCAGGACTATTCCTTTACCTTTCACATAAACCAGCGAATTTGCCGTACCTAAATCTATTCCAACACTTGCAGATATTTCAAACAAGGGCAAAGCCTCCCTTCAAGCGGAGATACAAAAAACACTTTCGATTTTAACATTATTCATTGTGCATTACAAGTTGGATTATAAATCAGATTCTTTGACAGGTTCGCTTAAATCCATATGTCCCGATAAAGTTTCAATTTCTTGACCGTCAAGCAGAAAACGCACTTGTTTAACTTCTTTAAATTCGGTTAAAGTTTTGACAACGGAGCCTACCAAAAGTTCTTCGCCTGTGGAGCCGCCCGCAAAACTTTTTGTAATATTTGAATCTAAGTCAACAAATACCGTGCCGTCTTTGAAAGTTACACTATTAAGTTTAGCGTTTTTCGGAAAAATTACGGTTAAATCTTTTTCCTTCGGAGTATCCATTAAAACTTGAACGGCGGCGCGATATTTTTCGGATTCATCGGAAACTTCGACAGTGCGATTGACTGAAACTAAATTTATTCCTGCGTCGTCAGGGAAATAAACTTTTAATTTAATTTTTTTCTTTTGAACGTCGTTGGCGGCCTTAACAACTTTTGGCGGTTCAGGTTCAGGATTTTCTGTAGTAGGATTTACCACAGGTTTTTCAATTTTTGGATTTTCAGATACAGGCGGCGGCGTTTGAGTTTCAACTTTTGGCGTTACAGGTGGATTTTGTTGTTCCGGCGGCAACTCTTGACAACCGCTTATTGCAAGTGAAAATGTTACCATTGCCAATATTAAAAATGTTTTATTCAAGTCTTTTCAGACCTCCTCAATTCATTAAAAATCTTTTAACGGCGTTGGCGATTGCTCCCGCCAAAATATTTTGATAGCGATCGTCATCAAGCAAAACTTCTTCATCGGGATTCGTGATAAATCCAAGTTCATTCAATGACGCGGGACAACC